>NZ_DBMAHT010000040.1:0-18092 GCF_057866825.1 Mailhella sp. | reverse complement strand
AGGTTCTTCCACAGCGCGGCGAACGATGTTCACACCGGCCATTTCCTCTTCGGTGGCTTCGATGTCGTCCAGAGCGGGCAGGCAGCGGATGTAGGCAGTGCCGCCGCCAGGCACGATGCCTTCGGCAACAGCGGCGCGGGTGGCGTTCAGGGCGTCCTCAACGCGGTCCTTCTTTTCCTTCATTTCGGTTTCGGTAGCAGCACCGACCTTGATCACAGCCACGCCGCCGACCAGCTTGGCCAGACGTTCCTGCAGCTTTTCGCGATCGTAATCGGAAGTGGCTTCGGAGATCTGGGCGCGGATCTGAGCAACACGGGCCTTGATGTCGGCGGACTGACCGGCGCCGTCAACGATGGTGGTGTTGTCCTTGTCGATATGGACGCGCTTGGCGGTACCGAGGTTGGCAAGGGTGAAGTTTTCGAGCTTGACGCCCATTTCTTCGGAGGCAACGGTGCCGCCGGTGAGAATGGCGATATCCTGGAGCATGGCCTTGCGGCGATCGCCGAAGCCGGGAGCCTTGACGGCGGCCACCTGCAGGGTGCCGCGCAGCTTGTTCACCACGAGGGTGGCAAGGGCTTCGCCTTCCACGTCTTCAGCAATGATGAGCAGAGGACGGTTCATCTTGGCCACCTGTTCGAGGACAGGCAGCATTTCCTTCATGCCGGTGATCTTCTTTTCCTGCAGCAGGATGAAGGGGTTCTCAAGGTCGCACACCAGCTTTTCGGCGTCGGTCACGAAATAGGGGGACAGGTAGCCGCGGTCGAACTGCATGCCTTCCACGGTTTCCAGAGTGGTTTCGAGGCCCTTGGCTTCTTCAACGGTGATGACGCCTTCCTTGCCCACCTTGCTCATGGCTTCGGCAATGATGTTGCCGATGGTGGGATCGGAGTTGGCGGAAATGGTGCCGACCTGGGCGATTTCCTTCTGATCGCGGGTGGGCTTGGCGATGTTGCCGAGCTCAGCGGTGATGGCGGCCACGGCCTTGTCGATGCCGCGCTTGATGGGCATGGGGTTGCGGCCGGCGGCCACGAGCTTCACGCCTTCATGGTAAATGGCCTGAGCCAGAACGGTGGCGGTGGTGGTACCGTCGCCGGCGGCGTCGTTGGTCTTGGAGGCCACTTCGCGAACGAGCTGAGCGCCCATGTTCTCGAACTTGTCTTCCAGTTCAATTTCCTTGGCCACGGTCACGCCGTCCTTGGTGATGACGGGAGCGCCGTAGGCCTTTTCAATGAGAACGTTGCGGCCCTTGGGGCCGAGGGTGACCTTCACAGCATTGGCAAGCTTATCCACGCCCATGGCCAGACGTTCGCGGGCCTTGGCATCGAAAAGAATCTCTTTAGCAGACATGATATGTTCTCCGGAAAAATAGGAAGTTGTACGAAGTTAGTCGAGAATGGCGAGGATATCTTCTTCGCGCATGATGATGTGATCGGCGCCGTTGACCTTGATTTCAGTGCCGGCGTACTTGGCGAACAGCACGATGTCACCGGGCTTCACTTCCATGGCGACGCGTTCGCCCTTGTCGTTCAGCTTGCCGGGGCCGCAGGCAATGACTTCGCCCTTGGAAGGCTTTTCCTTGGCGGCATCGGGGATGAACAGACCACCAGCGGTCTTTTCTTCGGATTCAAGGCGTTTCACGAGCACACGGTCATTCAGGGGTTTCATTACCCATATCCTCCCAAAAATTTTTGTTGTCACTGATGGCGTTTCAGCGCTCCCGGCATGCGCCGGAAAAAGGACAGGATGAAAGCGCTGATCGCATTATCGCAGGAGAATTGCGCTCCCGGCGACGAACCATAAATAAGCCCGCTTTCGCAGTTGAAAAGGGGCAGAAACGATTTTTTTTCGACTTTTTCTTGGCCTTCAAATAAATATCCTTTAATTTCATTATATTACAAATAAAAATAAATTTGATTTTTCTTTGCGTCCGGCGCGTTTTTCTCGCGTTTTCCGAAAATTCCGCCGTATTTTCCGTCTTTTTCCGCTCTCGTTTTTCTCTGCTTTCTGCACCCGCAGCGGCAAAAAACGCGCACGAGCCGTCGTGCTTTTTTCCTGCGCCGGGCGCGTCGTGCCGAATGTTCCCTCCCCTTGGGCGCGCTTCTCCGCTTCCGCCGCAATCGGCAGATTCAGGCAAGAATTAGAGAGAATCGACTCTGGTTTCCGGCGCACGGCAAAACTATGCTGCTCCCGTGCGTCCGCGAGTTTTCGAGACTTCATCGCCCTTTTCAAGAGCATCTCATCGGCAGCCTTTCGGAGCCCGCCCACGCCAGACCATCAATTTCCGGAGGGGAATCCATGAACGAATGCAAAGAGCGCGACGCCTGCGCCGCCGTTTCCGAATCCAGAGCAAATCTTGCCCGCAACAATCCCGAACTCGCCGCCATGCGCGCCCGTCTCGAACGCGACGCCTTTTCCCGTCAGGGCGCGCTTTCCACGGTCAAGAAGCATCTCGTGACGCTCTCCGCCCTCACGGCGCTGCGGGCCGTCAGCAACGTCAGAGAAAAAACGGAAGCCGCGCTCGCGGACGGTGTTTCCCCGGTGCAGATCCGCGAAGCCGTGTATCAGTGCGCACCCTACGTCGGTTTTCCCGCCACGGAAGACGCCCTGCGGGAAGTCGATGCGGCGTTTTCCGCGCGCGGCATCGCCCTGCCGCTGGAACATCAGGCCACGGTCACGGAGGAAAACCGCTTTGAGAAGGGGCTCGACGTGCAGAAGGGCATTTTCGGCGACGTCATCGACGCCATGCACGCCTCCGCACCCGAAGGCCAGAAGGCCATCATGGTGGATCATCTTTCCGCCTTCTGCTTCGGCGACATCTACACGCGCCGCGGCCTCGATGTGAAAACCCGCGAACTGCTGACCTTCTCCATCATCAGCGCCCTCGGCGGATGCGAAGCACAGGTCAAAAGTCACGTGCAGGGCAACGCGAACGTGGGCAACGCCAAGCAGGAACTCATCGACGCTCTGGAAGTGTGCCTGCCTCTCATGGGCTTTCCCCGCACGCTGAACGCGCTCTCCTGCGTCAACGCGGTCATGCCCGACTGAGAGTCGCTCTGCCGGCGGAGGCCTTGACAGTTTTCTCCCTTGTTCTTTTAATGGATACAACGCAAGGAGCGTTGTACAGAAAAAGAACCTTGCTGGAGGAAAATTATGAAGACTGCCGCCGACATCATGACAAAGAACCCCGTTACCGTCACTCGCGACACCACCCTGCGCGACGCGGCCCGGCTTCTGCTCGACGGGCATTTCAACGGACTTCCCGTGGTGGAAGACGACCGGCTCATCGGCATACTCACGCAGTCCGACCTCATTTCTCTGGACAAGAAGCTCGAAACGCCGGGATATTTTCTGCTGCTCGGCGGCGCCATTCCCATGCAGATGCCGGGCAAGTTCTCCCGTGAGCTGCGCCGCATGGCCGCAAGCACGGTGGGCGAGGTCATGAGCTCCGATCCGCACGCCATCACGCCGGAAACCACGGTGGACGAAATCGCCACGCTCATGGTGGAACAGCGCTACTACACCCTGCCGGTTCAGGAAAACGGACGTCTCGTGGGCGTCGTCGGCATGGAGGATCTGCTCAAGCGACTCGCCGCCGAAGAATGATTCTCCGCTTCTTCGCCCTTTTTCTCCTTACTTTGGCAGCCATCCCCTCTGCGGGATGGCTGGTTCTCATCTGCGCCGATTTTCTCTCGCTGGACGACTGTCTTGCTCCGCAGTCCGGCTGGACGGCCTTTGCGCTCATCATCGCCCTCTCGCTGACCCTGCCGCCCGCGCTGCACGGCTGGCCGGATCACACGCGCCCCCTGCGCGAGGTCGTGCGCGAAACGGCCCGCGCCATGCTTTTTTCTCTGTCCCTGTTCGCCGTGATCTTCTTTATCGGCGCAAGGCCGCTCTTCCAGTGGTTCCGGGTGCCGGAGCTCATGCTGCCCATGGCGGCGGCATTTCTGGCTCCGCTCATCTCCTGCCCGCTGCTCTACATTTCCTACAAAATAGCCGTCGTTCTGCTTCCCCGCCCGGGTCCTTCCGAACCCAGACCCCGCGCCATGCAGGCGTTCGGCGCGCTCTCGCTGATACTTCTCCTTGTTCTGATCTTCCACGCCTTCGTTCTCCCCGGCGCTCTTCCCATCGTCCATGCCGGCAGGCAGAACCTGATCGCCGCGGCATGGCGATTCTTTGCCCTGCGACATGTGCTCGCAAGCTGCGGCAACGCGGGCTTTGCTCCGGCGTGGGGAGGCTGCTGCCTGATCCTTGTGCTGGACATGGCGCAGGCCCTGCCCGGAGCCGGACCGGCGGAACTTGCGGTCATGGCCCTGCTTCTTGCGCTCATGCTCGCAAGCTGCGCCTGCCTGCTCCTGCCTTCCAGCAGGAAGTGGCTATGCTGACGCCCTTCCGCAAAAAGCGTTCCTCCAGACAGAAAAACGCCAGGCGCATTCTCGAAGAACGAAACGTCTCTCTGCCCGACGCCGACCTTTCCTTTCTCTTTCAGCGCGACGGCTGCCGCACCCTGCGCATGACGGTTCGCGCCGACGGCTCGGTGCGCGTCAAGGCTCCGGCGTCGATCCCCTGGGAAAACGTGCTCGCCTTCGTGCGCTCCCGTCTGGACTGGGTGCGGGAGAAGCGCGCGTTTTTTGCCGACCATAGAGGCGTATCATCTCCCGCGCGGGAAGGCTCCGCGGCGCTCTACCTCGGCAGAGCGTTCACCCTGCGCCCGGTTCCCGCCCGACGAAACGCCCGCGCACATTTTCGAGGGAACACGCTGGAACTGCCCTGCCTGCGCCCCGGCCTCGACGACGAAGCCAGAGACCGCGCCGTGGAAAGGGCCTTCCGACGCTGGAGACTCGACGCGGCTTCTCTGATCCTGAACCGACGCCTGTCCCGCCTCGATCAGCACGCCCGCGAGAGGCTCGGCGACCGCGCCGCCGCGCATTCGCTCACCGTGCGCAGCCTCAAGCGCCGATGGGGAAGCTGCTCGGTTCGGGGCGACATCACCCTTGCCGCCCAGCTGGTGGAAATGCCCCTGCCCCTCATCGACTACGTGATCTGTCACGAGCTGTGCCACCTGCGGGCCATGAATCACGGCCCCGCCTTTCACGCGCTGCTCCGCACGCTGCTGCCCGACGCCGGAGAACGGGAAAAGCGCATCCGCATCTGGGGACTGGAGCATCCGCGAACGTAGCGCCGCAAAAAAACATCGGTCCGGCCCGGATCCGACGCCTCCCTGTTCTCTTCACTTCCTCCGGTCATGCCCGGCGAAACCGCACGATACGCATTCCGAAAAACGCCTCTTTCGCGCGTCCTGCGCAGGAGTCTTCCGCGCGACCTCCGCAGCCCCGGAAACATCGCGACGCCCTCAAACCGTCCATCAGGCAGGCAGATGCGACGAAGCATCCACGCCGGGCGGAAAAATCTTGCGCGCAATGCCCCGCAACGCCTCTCTCCCATATTAACAAGCTCCGCCTTTCCGTGTAGTCTGGGGGCAAAGCATTCTGTCACCTCTGCCATTTTCCGGAGACTCGCCATGGCTCTTGATCCTCAGGCGGGCAAGCTGCCCCGCCCCGACCAGCTCACCGACATTCCCGCTCTCATTTCCTCCTACTACACCTATGAACCTTCCGCCGACATTCCCGAGCAGGCCGTAAGCTTCGGCACCTCCGGGCATCGCGGCTCCTCCCTGCGCACCAGCTTCAACGAAGCCCACATTCTTGCTGTCACGCAGGCCGTGTGCGACGTGCGCAAGGCCGAAGGCGTCACCGGTCCGCTTTTCCTCGGCAAAGACCCTCATGCTCTTTCCGAACCCGCCTGGCGCACCGCTCTGGAAGTGCTCGCCGCCAACGGCGTGGTCACCATGGTCCAGACCGGCCACGGCTACACTCCCACTCCCGCCATCTCCCACGCCATCCTCAGCTGGAACCGGCAGTCCACCGCCACGGCGGACGGCATCGTCATCACGCCTTCCCACAATCCGCCTCAGGACGGCGGCTTCAAGTACAATCCCCCGCACGGCGGCCCGGCCGACACCACCCTCACCGCCCGCATTCAGGACCGCGCCAATCAGCTCCTTGAAGACGGCAACAGGGACGTCAAGCGCATCAGCCTCTACAAGGCGCTGCGTTCCGGCCTCGTGCAGGATCACGACTACGTTTCCTGCTATGTGAACGATCTTTGCAACGTCATCGACTTTCCCGCCATCGCCGCCTCCGGCCTCAAGCTGGGCGTGAATCCCCTGGGCGGCGCAAGCCTCGCCTACTGGGCCCCCATCGCCGAAAAGTACGGACTGAGCATCGAAAACACCAACAATCAGTACGATCCCACCTTCCGCTTCATGCCCCTCGACCACGACGGCAAGATCCGCATGGACTGCTCTTCCCCCTACGCCATGGCCGAACTTTTGAAGCTCAAGGATCGTTTCGACATCGCCTTTGCCTGCGATCCCGACTCCGACCGCCACGGCATCGTCACGCCCGAAGGCCTCATGAATCCGAACCACTACCTCTCCGTGGTGGTGGACTTCCTCATCCGCGACAGCAAGGACGGCTTCCGCAAGGCCTGGCGTCCCGACGCCGTCATCGGCAAGACCGTGGTCACGAGCTCCATGCTCAACCGCGTAGCCGAATCCCACGGCCGCAAGGTCATGGAAGTGCCCGTGGGCTTCAAGTGGTTCGTGCCCGGCCTGCATTCCGGCACCTGCTGCCTCGGCTGCGAAGAGAGCGCCGGAGCCTCCTTCCTGCGCGCCGACCGCCTGCCCTGGAGCACCGACAAGGACGGCCTCATTCTCTGCCTGCTGGCTGCGGAAATCACCGCCAAGACCGGAAAGAATCCCTCCGTGCTCTATCATGAACTCGAAGAAAAGTTCGGCGCGCCCGTGTATCGCCGCATCGACTCGCCCATGACGCCGGAAATGAAGGCCGCCTTCAAGACCATCTCTCCCGACGATGTGACCATGACCACTCTGGCCGGTTCGCCGGTCAAGGCCGTGCTCACCAAAGCTCCGGGCAACAACGCGCCCTTCGGCGGCCTGAAGGTGGTCACCGACGACGGCTGGTTCGCCGTGCGTCCTTCCGGCACCGAACCCATCTACAAGCTGTACATGGAAGACTTCAAGGGCGAAGAGCACTTCCAGAAGATGCAGGAAGAAGCGCAGAACTTCCTAAGCGGTCTGGCCAGGGCCTGATCGATTTTCCCTTCCCGACAAGCAGAAAGACGCGGCTCCGGTCGCGTCTTTTTTCATGCCCGGGCGCAGGGGCGGATTTGGCGATGGTCTGCCTCAGGTCCGCGCTGCGTCCACGTTCGCCGTCCGGGCAAAACGCTTCTGCGAACGCCGCGCCGAAGAGCTCCCCTCGAAAAAAACCGCCCTGCCCCCGCGCTGCGTCGCAACTTGCGGCAATCCCGCCGGCGCAGCGCCGAAAAATTTTTGCCGACCGCAAAAAAATCGACGCGCGTCCTTTTCCCAGGGCTCGACGCCTCATGAAAAGCGCACGCCAGAAACGCGTTTTTCCAGAGAAGCATTCGCTATGTCATCATATGTTTTATGAACATGTCATATCACACGGCATCAGCATGCCGGGCACTCTGTTATTGACACATACAGTAACGTTGCATCCGCCATGCGGAGAAAAAGTCTCTGCATCCGTTGTCCTCCTTTGTCCGGCCCGCTCTTCAACAGAAAGTTTTCAGAACGTAAAGAAGAAAAAATATCATGGCATCACAATTAATTTATTTTTTCACAACCTGATTTTTCCTTGTGTGCCAATATTTTTCCATGATATTGTAAGTCGCCTGTACCCCCCTTTGTTCCCAGGGGGTACGGCGCGCCGAACCGGTGGGCTCTGCCTGAACAATTCGGGCCCCGTGCCGCTCCAAAGCCGTTTCGGCCCATGCGCGTCGCCCTTCCGGGGCCGCAAGTCAGGAGAAAAGAAATGCCCGTCAGCAGAACAAGCATGCTCGCCAAACTGAGCGACGCCTACTCCGTCTATTTCGACGAAGAGCCCGTTGACTCAGGCACGCCTCTGCTTGCCGCCTGCTACGCCTTCCACTCCACCGACGAATGCTTCGTGCTGTCCCGCAAGGTCAGACTCTGGCGCGCGGAAATCAATGAATTCGTGTACGTGTTCTCCGTTCCCGAACTGAGTGCGGAACTTTACGAGTCATGCCGGGGGAAGGCTCTTGAGCTTGGCATGGCCAAAATACGTCCGCACATCGAACATCGATCGTCCTTCATCACGGCACTGTTCATCTGCGACAGCGTCACGGAACAGGCGGCCAGAGCCGTGCGCGGCACCCGCCATCACAAGGACTTTCTGTTCTCCCTGCACGGCTGGATGGATTTTCGCGCCGCCGCGCTGGATCTTTCCACGGGCGACGTCGCCGTCAACCGGGCAGGACGGGAACTTGCGCAGTTCCTACACGGAAATCTGGGAAAGTGCTAACTCAATTGAGGAGGATTTAAATTGAGTTCCGTTGTCATTCTCATCGGCGGATTCGCCTGCCTCATCGCAGGCTACGTCTTCTACGGCTCCTGGCTGTCCAAACAGTGGGGCGTGGATGAAAACAGACCTACTCCCGCCATCACCATGCAGGACGGCGTGGACTACGTTCCCGCCAAGACTCCCGTGCTCTTCGGTCATCATTTTTCGTCCATCGCCGGCGCAGGCCCCATCAACGGCCCCATTCAGGCCGCCTTCTTCGGCTGGCTGCCCTGCCTGCTGTGGATCATCATAGGCGGCATTTTCTTCGGCGCCGTGCATGACTACGGCGCGCTCTTCGCCTCCATCCGCCACAAGGGCGAATCCATAGGCGAAGTCATTTCGCAGAACATCGGCGTGCGCGCCAAGCGTCTGTTCATCGTGTTCGCCTACCTTGCGCTGCTGCTCGTCATCGCCGCCTTTGCCTCCATCGTGGCCAGCACCTTCAACGGCTTCGCTCCCGACGGCTCCCACATCGAGGCCAACGGCTCCACCGCCACCATCTCCCTGCTGTTCATCCTCATGGCCGTGGTGTTCGGCTTCTGCGTGTATCGCAAGAACATGTCCCTGTCCTTCTGCACCGTCGTCGGCATCATCGTGCTCATCGCCTGCATCGTCATCGGACTCAAGTGCCCCATCTACCTTCACGGCGACACCTGGATGTACATCATCGGCGTGTACATTCTCGTGGCCTCCGTCACCCCCGTGTGGATTCTGCTTCAGCCCCGCGACTACCTGAGCTCGTTTTTGCTCTACGCCATGATGATTGCGGCCGTAATCGGCGTGTTCGCCGCCAATCCCACCCTCGATCTGCCCGCCTTCGTCGGCTTTGAGGTGAACGGTCAGTACCTCTTCCCGGTGCTCTTCGTCACCATCGCCTGCGGCGCCATTTCCGGCTTCCACTCCCTGATCTCCTCGGGCACGACCTCCAAGCAGCTCAACAGCGAAAAGAACGCCAAGATCATCGGCTACGGCGCCATGCTCGTGGAATGCGCGCTCGCCATCGTGTCCCTCATCACCATCGGCTACATCTACTCCAAGGCCGGCGCGGACGCCTTCAAAATGCCTCCCACCGCCGTGTTCGCCCGCGGCATTTCCGAAATGCTCGCCGTGGTCGGCTTCTCCAGCCCCGAAGCGCAGAAGACCGCCTACGGTCTGCTCATCCTTTCGGTGTCCGCCTTCTGCCTGACCTCCCTCGACACCGGCACCAGACTTGCCCGCTACATGTTCACCGAATTCTGGCTGAACCCCGGCGAAACGCCTGAAACCGTCACCGGCATCCGCAAGCTTCTGTGCAACAAGTACCTCTCCACCGGCTTCACCGTCATCGTGGGCATCGCCTTCGGCATGGGCGGATGGTCCAAGGTGTGGCCGCTCTTCGGCGCGTCCAACCAGCTGCTCGCCGGTCTGGCCCTGCTGGCCGTGGCCGCGTGGCTCAAGAACGCCGCCCGCAATCACAAGATGTTCATCTTCCCCATGGTGTTCATGATTCTTGTGACCCTGACCTCCCTCGCCCTTACCTTCAAGGACAAGATCCTCGTCATCGCGTCCGGTCAGGGCGATCTCTTCGCCGCCTACCTGCAGGCCGGTCTTGCGGCCATTCTGTTCATTCTTGCCATCTTCCTCGTGCGCGAGGCTCTGCCCGTGCTCACCGGCAAGAAGCACGCCGCCTGACAGCGGCAACGCTTCCGTCTCATGAAAAAGGCGCGCCCTTCGGGGTGCGCCTTTTCTTTTTCTCCGCTTCCCGCTACATTTCCCGCATGAACATGCCTGTCGAATCCTCCTTTCCCGCCCTTCTTGACGCCCTCCGCAACCACAACCGCGCCCTGCTCGTCGCGCCTCCCGGCTCGGGCAAGACCACGCGCGTGCCCCTCATGCTCATGGA
This sequence comes from Mailhella sp., assembly GCF_057866825.1. NCBI lineage: Bacteria > Pseudomonadati > Thermodesulfobacteriota > Desulfovibrionia > Desulfovibrionales > Desulfovibrionaceae > Mailhella > Mailhella sp. The sequence continues at coordinate 7,745 of NZ_DBMAHT010000040.1, read as the reverse complement.
GCAGATGCAGGGCTCCATCCTCATGCTGGAGCCCCGTCGTCTGGCCGCGCGTTCCGCCGCACGCTACATGGCCGCCTCACTCGGCGAATCTGCGGGGCAACGCATCGGCTACCGCGTCCGTCTGGAAAGCCGCGTAAGCCGCGAAACGCGCGTGGAAATCATCACCGAAGGCATACTGACCCGCCGTCTCGTGTCCGATCCCGAGCTATCCGGCGTCTCCTGCGTCATTTTCGACGAATTCCATGAACGCTCCCTGCAGGCGGACACGGCCCTCGCCCTCTGCCTCGAAGCGCAGGAAGCGCTGCGCCCCGATCTCAAAATTCTCGTCATGTCGGCCACGCTGGACGCGGAAGAGCTCTCGTCGCTGCTTGCCCCCTGCCCCGTGATCCGCGCCGAAGGCAGAATGTGGCCCGTGGACATCCGCTATTCCCCCTGCCCTGCGGGCTCCGGTTCCTTCGGCACGTTTTCCGGCCGCGAGGCACTGCTTGCCCACACGGCCTCCACGGTGAAACGGATGCTCGCAGAAGAGCAAGGCTCCATGCTCGTGTTTCTGCCCGGTCAGGGAGAGATTCGCCGCGTGGCGGACATGCTCGCCAATCTTCCCGACAACGTTTCCCTGCATCCGCTCTACGGCGATCTTTCCGCCGCCGAACAGGACGCCGCCATAGCACCCGCCGCGCCCGGCAAGCGCAAGGTGGTGCTTGCCACCTCCATTGCGGAAACCAGCCTCACCATCGAGGGCGTGCGCGTGGTGGTGGACTGCGGTCTCTCCCGCACGGCGCGCTTTTCTCCGGCCACGGGCATGAGCGCGCTCGTCACCGTTCGCGTGACGCAGGACGCCGCCGATCAGCGCGCAGGCCGCGCAGGCCGCGTGGAACCCGGCATCTGCGTGCGCCTCTGGCATGAAGGCGACGTGCTTCTGCCCTCGCGCCGCCCGGAAATTCTGGACGCCGATCTTGCGCCCTTTCTGCTCGACGTGCTGGCCTGGGGCTCGCTGCCGCAGGAACTTCCGCTTCTTACCCCCGCGCCGGAAGCCTCGCTCGCGCAGGCCAGGCAGACGCTGGAACTTCTGGGAGCCGTCCATGAAAACAACGGACGATCTGCGCTCACTCCGCACGGCGAGGCGCTCGCGCGCATGCCCATGCATCCGCGCCTTGCGCACATGGCCCTGCTTGCGGGAGAGCATCTGCCTCTTGCCGCCGCCATTTCCGCGCTTGTGGAAGAGCGCACCTCCGGTTCCGGCTGCGACGTGCGCCCCCGTCTTGCAGAACTTCGCCGCTCCACTCGCCTGCGCCGCGCCGCCGAGCAGATTTATTCGCTCTCCGGCGGAAAGGGCGCGTTTCCCATAAACGACGTGTTCCGCGACGAAGAGAGCGCGGGAGCCATGCTTTCTCTGGCCTGGCCGGAGCGCATGGCCCAGCGCCGGGAACGCGGCAAGTTCCGACTGGCCTCCGGCCGCGGCGCGGAACTTCCCCCGGAAGACGCCCTTGCCGACGCGCCTTTTCTGGCCGTGGCCGCCATGGACGGCGGCGCGCAGGGCACGGGACGCATTCATCTGGCGGCTCCTCTGGACAAGAGCACGCTGGAAGAGCTGCACGGCGATCTTCTCCGGGAAGAGGACGTCGTGCGCTGGGACGACCGAACCGAGACCGTGCTTGCGCGGCGCAGAACGCTGCTGGGCAGCCTTGTGCTGAGCGACGAACCCTTGCGGGGCCGCGATCTGCCCGCGGACAAGGTGCTCTCCGCCGTGACGCTGGCCGTAGCGGATCTCGGTTCGGCATGCCTTCCGTGGACGAAGGAACTTCGCGAATGGCAGGCCCGCGTGCTTCTCATGCGCCGCATGGATGGAGAAGCATGGCCCGACGTGAGCGACGAGGCGCTCATGGCCGCGCTCAAGTCGTCGCCGCTCGACAACTGGCTGAGTCCGTGGCTTTCCGGCGTCACGAGGCGCGCGCAGTTTTCCTCCATTGATCTGGCCGGGGCACTGCATGCGCTTCTGCCCTTTGCCGAGTCGAGGCGTCTCGACCGCGAAGCGCCGGAACACCTTCGCGTGCCGTCCGGCTCTCTTGTGCGCATCGACTATCTTCCCGAAGGCGGTCCCGTGCTGGCCGTGAAGCTGCAGGAAATGTTCGGGCAGCAGGACACGCCCGCCGTGTGCGGCGGCCGATGCCCCCTCACCGTGCATCTGCTTTCTCCCGCGGGACGCCCGCTTCAGGTCACGCGCGATCTGGCCGGATTCTGGCGAGGAGCCTACGCCGCCGTGCGCGCGGAAATGCGGGGCCGCTACCCCAAACATCCCTGGCCGGAAGATCCGCTTGCCGCGATTCCCACCAAAAAGACCAAAAAGGCTCTGGAGAGAGGATAGCGCATGGAATTTCGCACGGGAGACATCGTCATCAATCCATCCATGCCGCAGTGGGGGCCGGGAGAAGTGCTGGCCGTCATCGAGGGCAAGGTCATGGTGCAGTTCAAAAGGCACGGCGTGCGTAAGATGGCGGCGTCGTTTCTGGCGCTGGCCGACACCGGCGAGTGCCCGGAACCGACGGCTGCGGCCAGGACTCCGGCAACAGCGCCCTCGATAAAAAAGCCCTCCGCAGCCCGCGCCGCCGCGCCGAAAACGTCACAGGCAAGGCGCGGCACATCAGCACCGCGCGGTGCAGACCGCGCTCCAGAAGCCTCGAAGGAGGCGGATCTCGTTTCTCAGGCGCTTGCCATGCTGAACGGAGAAAGCGCCCCGAAAAACGCCTCGCTCGACAAGGCGGAACGCGCGGCCGAACTTGCCGCCGACGCCAAAAGGAAGGCCGAAGAAGACGCGCTGCGCCGAAGGAACGAAGCGATTCTGCGTTTCTGGCGCGACACGGAAGTGTTCATCATTCCCGAAGTGCCGCGTTCCTCGCGCCCGCCCGTGACCGGCGCAAGGCGCTGGGAAACGGTGTCTGCGGCGCTTTCTGCGCCGAACGCCTCAGGCTGTGGCCAGGCCCCCGCCGAGCCCGGAACGGACGACGGCTCTCTGCCCTGGTTTCATCCGCTGCCGTCGGGCTTTGCTGCGGCTTGGCACATCGTCTATCTCGGCGTGCTCGCCCGCCAGCACATTTCCGACATCATTCTGGAAAAGACTGGGAACAGTCCCGAACACCCGGAAGAGCCCGGCCTCGGCGAAGGATGCCTGGCCGCCGTGGTGCTGGACATGACGGGAGAACCCGTGCCGGAAAGCTACGTGCCGGCCTCGTTCGTGCCCGGCCTTGCGCGCTGTCTGGCGGGCAAAAGTCTCGATCAGCTTCCCGCCGACATGCTGAACATGCAGTCCGATTTCGACCGGCGCCGAAGCTCCCGCGCCGAGCCCTTCCGCTGGCCGTGGATTCAGGAGGAAATCGAGCGTCTTTTCCGCATGACGGACATGGAAGGCGAAGAGGCGCGCATCGTGGTGCGCTCCGTGTATTTCCGGCCGGATCCCAAGGGGCGGCGCATCGACGACGTGCAGAACGATCTGCTCAACTCCTTTTATCTTTCCGATCTCGATCATCTGCTGGCGCTCGCGAGGCGCGGATTCACGGGCGTGTTCGCCCGCTATCTGGAAGGCGAAAAGAACGCCCGCAAACGCTGCGACGTGCTGGCATCCGGCGAAGAAAGCCGTCTTGCGCGCGAAAAGGCGCTCTCCCTTGAACGACTGCCCGACGGGCGCTGGCCCTTTCCGCCTTCCCAGCATCTGCTTCCCGCGCAGCTCGGGGTGGTCACGGAAATTCTGCACGGCGAGCTGACGGCGGTGAACGGGCCTCCGGGCACGGGCAAGACCAGACTGCTCTGCGACGTGGCCGCCGAACTCGTGGTCCGACGCGCCCGCAGACTTGCCGCGCTCAAGAACCCCTTCGAGGCCTTTGCCGTGTCTTCGGGAGATTTTTATCCGCTGCGGCGCGACATCATGCGCGGCACCTGCATGGTGGTCACGAGCAGCAACAACGCCGCCGTGGAAAACATCACGCGCTTTCTGCCCTCGGAAGACGCCGTGTGCCGTCGCGCCTTTCCCGACGCGGGCTATTTTCCCGAAGTGGCCGGCGCGGTGAACGCCGCCTTCACCCCCGCCGACAGCGAAGAGCCGCCGCGCCCCGCCTGGGGCCTGCTTTCCGCGGTGCTCGGTTCCGCCTGGAACTGCGAACAGTTCGCCCGCGCGTTCTTCTGGGGATTCCGCGATCAGGAACGTCAGATTTCCCTGCCCGGCATGAAGCAGGTGCTGGACGCCTTCCGCTCCTACGACGCGAGGCAGGACGCCCTGTGCCGCTGGCGTCAGGCTAGGGAAGATTTTCTGGCCACGGCCGCCGAGCTCAAAAGGCGCAGACAAGAGCTGGCGCAGCAGGTCAAACAGGAGTCGGAACCGGAATCTGCGCCCAGGTCTGAGGAACATTCTCTTCTCGGGCAGTTCATGGCGCTCATGGAAAAAAGCCGCGTACTCCGGGCCGAGGCCGGAGAAGACAACAGGGCCGCGCTGGAGCTGGCCGATCGGCTGGAGGCTCTGGAAGAACTGGCCCGCAGGGCACAGAACGAAATGAGCAGGGATCGAAGCGGCGGCGAAGCGCTGCGCGCGCCCTGCCGGGAATTCTGGCGTCAGCCCGACTGGCAGCTCAAAAGCGTATGGAACGACGAAGAGCTCGAACGCCTGCGTTCTCTGCTCTTTCTTCAGGCGCTGCGCCTGCATGAATGGACCATCAAGTCCTGCGCGCGGGAGTGTTCCGCCAACATCGGCATCGTCACACGCTATCTGCGGGGTGCTCCCGTGGAGGAAGCCGAAAGCGCGGACATCTGGAACGCGCTGTTCTTCATGGTGCCCGTGGTGTCGTCCACGCTGGCGTCGTTCGGCCGCGTGTTCTCCGGCATGGGGCAGGGCTCGCTCGACTGGGTGCTGCTCGACGAAGCCGGTCAGGCCACGCCGCAGAGCGCGGCAGGCGCGCTCTGGCGCGCGTCCCGGGCCGCCGTCATCGGCGATCCGCAGCAGATAGAACCCGTGGTTCCGCAGCCGGAAGGACTGCTCAACACGCTGCGCGCCAGGCAGGAGAGGGGCGGACTGCATCTTGAGCACTGGTCGCCGGAAAGTCAGTCCGCCCAGACGCTGGCCGACCGCAGTTCCGTGCTCGGCGCATGGATGGAAACCGCGGGCCGCCGCGTGTGGACGGGCTTTCCTCTGCGCGCCCATTACCGCTGCGCCGAGCCCATGTTCGGCGTTTCCAACCGCATCGCCTACGACGGGCAGATGGTGCAGGCGCAGACCTCGTTTCCCAACATCCGGTCGCTGCTCGGCCCGAGCTGCTGGTTTCACGTGAACGGCCACATGGCCGACGCCCAGCTCGTGCAGGAAGAGCTCGCCTGTCTGAAAAACTGCCTGCTGAGACTGCAGGCGAAGTGGCCGGAACTTGAAGGGGCAAACGGCCCGCGGGAAGCCTCGGTGTTCGTCATTTCGCCCTTCCGCAAGGTGGCGCGGCACTGCCGGTTGCTGCTGCGGGCCATGCGCTTTCCTGAAAACCGCGTGCGTTGCGGCACCATTCACACCTTTCAGGGCAAGGAAGCGGACATCGTGTTTCTCGTGCTCGGCTCCTCGCCGGGGCAGGCCGGATGGGGCAGCAGGCAGTGGGCCTCGCGCACGCCCAACATGCTCAACGTGGCCCTCACGCGGGCGCGCTCACTCATCTATGTGGTGGGTAATCGGCGCGACTGGAAACGGCATCCGTTTTTCGACGTGCTGGCAGAAGAGCTTCCCGTGCAGGAATATGCAGAAAGCAGCCTTCTTTCAGCCGCATTCCGGGAAGACCATCGCCCCGTCGGGCACGCCGACGAATATTGATGGGGAAAACGCGCCGCCCGCAAAAGCTCCGGCGCTCAAAGGAAGGTCCGGCAACTTCGTCTTCGGCCGCAAGGGCCCGGCTGAGCCTCAGAACATCCGCGCCGGACGCTCTCAACGCCGGACGCTTCTGCGGCGGACGGGCTGAGGCTCGTCGCCTGCCCAGCCCTTCCGGCGAAAGCTCAGCTCTGCTTCTTCGCCTCTTTCGGCGGAGCGGACACATCCGCCTCGTCCGCGATCAGGATACCGGCCGCCCGTGCGCAGGGAAACACCTCCACGCGCTTTCCGGCCAGACGCGCCTTGACCATGGCGTCGCGCGTGCCGCGGGACACGCCGTCCCAGAAGGCCACCAGCGCGTCGGCCCGGGCAACGATATCCGCATTGCGCAAAGGTCCGGCCTTCTTGCCGTGCGCCTTCCAGTCCGCCGGAACAACGAGCAGCGGCAAACCATGCGATTCGGCAAAACGCGCCGCAAGGGCGTCCGCGCCCTTCGCCCCGCCGGAAATGACGGCGTCGATATCTTCCACGGAAAAACGACGGAGCAGACAATGCTCCATCCACGCATAATCGGAAAAGTTCCGGGAACCCACAACCGCCAGTTTCATGTTCGCTCCGGCTCCTGAGCCCGAAGGCCCGCATACCTGCAAAGCATACGAAAAGCCCGCATCGGCCGCAAGCGCTTGATTTCAGCGCCCGCCGGGACAATAATGGACAGGCCCTCTCCGAGGGTCAACCTGAACCACGAGACTCGTCATGCCTGAAACCATTGTTCTTGACCCTGAACTTGCCGCCAGGGCCGACGCTCTTTTCCGCGAACTCGGCCTGGATCTGTCCACCGCCATCCAGCTTTTCCTGAAGCAGTCCCTGCGGGAGCACGGCCTTCCCTTCACGCCCCGCCTGACCCCGCCCGCGCCCCGTCCGGCCGAAGACACCTCTCCCGCGCCCGAAGGCGGACGCACCGTCTTCTGGCAGGAATCGCCCGAAGCCTGCCCTAGCGAAGATCAGGAACCGGCCGAAGAGCCCGTCCGCGCGGCGGAAGATGATACGGACACGGCGGAAGCCCCCCTTACGCGCGAATCCGCTCCTTTGGCCGATCGCGAAGAAGAGGGTGCGGACGATGCCGGGGAAGAGAACGCCTCCGTCAGGCAGGAAGGCGGCGAGCCCGAACAGGTTCCCGAAACTTCCGACGGCCGCGTGGCCGGGCAGGACGGCGGAGAACTTCGTCAGGCCTTTCTCAACGCGCATCTCATCGGCGCTCCGCTGCGCCGCGTGCGCTCCTTGAACCGCCTCTATTCCATCGGCGAGCCCAACGATCATGTGCAGGGCTGGCGGGAAGTCTATGTGTCCGGAGACGAGCCCTTTGCCCTCGATTTCGGCATGGTGCGCGTGGAGCTCGGCTTTCACGGCGGCGGAAGCCTGCGCATGATGGACGGAAGGCTTCCCGACGAGGTGCTCGAAGCGGACGCCGTGTATCCCCGCGATCTCAGCGCGGTGTTTTCTTCCATCATCGGTCAGAGGCTCGCGGACGTTTCCTCCTCCCGCATCTGGAACGAGGGCCGCGAACGGGAACAGCTCTGTCTGCGCTTTGCCAACGGCTGCACGCTGAATTTCGCGCCCGGAGGCGAATGGGGCGCACTCTGGCTCACCGACGCTCACGGAGCGGTCATGTTCGCTCCCGAAGCGGTCTGGCTGCGCGTTCTGGACGACAGAACCAGAAACGGTCTGCGCTAGTGCCCCGCGCTCTCTTCCCGGGCCGAGCCGAAACGCGTGAAGCGCGGGCGAGCTTTCGCACGCCAGCGTTTTTCCGCTGAAAACCACGTCGTTCCGTTCCATTGACCGGAGCGGTTTAAGCGAGTATTTATGGGAGACTCTATACCCGCAAAGGATTCGCTATGGAAAAACATCTTGCAGAAATGGA
>NZ_DBMAHT010000039.1:0-18268 GCF_057866825.1 Mailhella sp. | reverse complement strand
TTGAGTTTGCGTAAGCTGTTTGTGGCCCACGACAGTCTCCTCACTATGAGGTTTTCGTTTGTTTGCACCCCGACTGTCGTGGGTCTCTTCGTTTCAGGCAACCTCTCTGTTGCGTTTTAATTTACAATCTTCATGAAAAAGTTTTTCCTCCTTCCCCCGGGCCCCCATCCTCTTTTTCAAAACTTTTCATCAGGTCGGCGTGGCGTCAGGTACTCTGATGCTTTCTGCGCTCAGGCACTTCTGCGTTCGCCGGATGATGCAGGATTTCCGGGAGATCAGGCACAGGCGGACATGATTCGTGCCGTCGCGGCGCAAGCGGCGGAACGTTGTCGAAAAGCATTGATCCGCAGACAGGCGTACCGGCTTTCCCCTCTTGGTTGAATGAGCATGAAAAAGGCCCCTTCCGAAGAAGGGGCCTTTTCTTATGCATGCATGGCCGCCGGACTACATTTCCGGAGGCAGATTGTTGAGCTCGGCCTGCGAGAACACGGGGCCGTCGAGGCACACGTACTTGCCGCCGAGGTTGCAGCGGCCGCAGATGCCGATGCCGCACTTCATGCGGCGTTCAAGGGTGGTGATGATGTTCTCATCCTTGAAGCCCATTTCGCGGAACGCCGCCAGCGTGAACTTGATCATGATGGGCGGGCCGCAGAGCACGGCGATGGTGTTGTCGGGGCTGGGGGCCAGCTCCTTGAGCACGTTGGGAATCATGCCCACACGGTGAGGCCAGTTGGGGGCCTCGCGGTCGATGGTGAGCGTGGTGTGCAGCACGTCGCTCTCAAGCCAGCCGGGGAGATCGGCCTTGTAGGCCATGTCCTCGGGGGAACGCGCGCCGTACAGCAGGCTGAGCTTGCCGTAGTCGGAAGCGTGTTCCATCACGTGCAGCATGATGGTGCGGATGGGCGCCATGCCGATGCCGCCGCCCACGAACACGATGTTCTTGCCCTTCCACTGCTCATAGGGGAAATAGTTCCCCAGAGGAGCGCGCACGCCCACCTTGTCGCCGGGCTGGAGCTTGTGGATGGCGGTGGTCACTTCGCCCGCGCGCATGACGGAAAACTGAATGTAGTCCTTGCACGAAGGCGGAGTGTTGATGACGAACGTGGACTCGCCCACGCCGAACACGGAAAGCTGTCCCACCTGACCGGGCTGGTAGGTGAAATTGTTCCATGCTTCCTCATTGTCAAAGCGCACACGGAACGACTTGATGGTGGGAGATTCCGTGATGACTTCCAGAACCGTAGCGACTTCAGGCAGGTAAGGATTCTTGCTGCAGCCGCAGTCATGTTCACTCATATCTTCTCCTTACCTCTTCTTGGCCTTGCTTCTGGTGGAAGACTTGGTAGCCGTCTTGGGAGCGCTCTTCTGCGCCTTGGGCGCGGGAGCTTCCGCAGCCGCCTTTTCAGGCGCGGCAGCTTCCACTTCCGCAGGAGCGGCAGGCGCTTCGGGAGCGGCCTCGGCCTTCACTTCGGCAGTTTCGGGAGCCTTGGCGGGAGCGGCGGCCTTCGGAGCTTCGGGCGCAGGCGCGGGGGCCTCGTCCTTGATCTCGATGGTTGCGCCTTCCACGGCGGCCTGCACCATGTGACGGATGTCCAGCGACACGGGGCAGCTCACCACGCAGCGGCCGCAGCCCACGCAGGAGAAGAAGCCGTCGTAGCGTTCGGGGTAGAAGCTGAACTTGTGGCTCACGCGGTTGCGCATGCGGTCGGCCTTGGAAGAACGGGGATTGTGCCCGCTGGTCTCCAACGTGAAGAGCGGAGTCATGCAGGAATCCCAGCTGCGCAGACGGCGGCCGTCGAGCTGCGAGCCTTCATCGGTAATGGTGAAGCACTGGCAGGTGGGGCACAGATAGGTGCACGCGCCGCAGGAAAGGCACTTCACTGTTTCCTTGTCCCAGAAGGCCTTGTCGGTAAAGCGAGAGGCCACCTTTTCCATGACGTGGGTCAGCTCGGGCGCAGGATTCAGGGAAGCGGCGGCAGCAGCATGAGCCGCTTCCGCTTCCGTGGCCTTGTCCGCGGCGTCGGCAAAGCCTGCGCCTTCCACAAGGGCCTGCCCCTTTTCCGTGACGACTTCCAGAACGAAGCCGCCTTCCACGGCGGTGAAGAGGATGTCCGAACCTTCCTTGTCGGAAGGATGGCTGCCCACCCAGTTGCAGAAGCAGGAGGCAAAGGCCGAGGGGCAGGCCTGCGTCACAATGACCGTAGCCTTGCGGCGGGCGCCGTAGTACGGATCCTTGAACTTGCCTTCCAGATACGGACGGTCGAGCACCACGAAGCCGCGCGCGTCGCAGGGACGGCAGCCGAAAAGCACCGTGGGTTCGGCGTCGGCGGGAACTTCCAGCGTGGTGGTCAGCTTGGCGGGATCCTCAGCGTCCTTGACGGACTTGAAGGTCACCAGCGTTTCGCACTGCGGCAGCATGGCCTGCTTGGGGGAAGCGGTGGCGCGGCGCAGCAGCGCGTCGATGTCGGCGGAGGCGAGCTGCTCGGCCGTCTGGGGACGATAGACCACGCTGGGGCCTTCCTGACGGGGAGCCAGCACGCGATGGCCGGAGGCCAGCTTGGCAAGCCAGCCCGTCAGCTCTTTCGGTGTTGCGAAAAGGAGACTGCTCATGCCAGATCATGCTCCTTGATAGTCGGTTCTTCCACCTGATAGGTGAGCAGCGGAGGCGTGGCCTTCACGTCGAGGCCCGCGCCGTAGCTGAAGATCTTCTGAATCATGCGGCCAAACTGCTGCTTGAGCGCGAACACGGGAATGTCCATGGGGCAGGCGCGTTCGCATTCGGTGCAGCCCGTGCAGCGTCCGGCGAGGTGCTGGGCGTGAATGAGCTGGAAGAACAGCTTCTGCTGCACGGTGTCTTCCTGCGTGACCCACGCGGGATCGCGGGTGTCGGACACGCAGTAGTCGCGGCAGACGCACATGGGGCAGGCGCCGCGGCAGGCGTGGCAGGCAATGCAGCGTTCCATCTGGCCCTTCCAGTAGCCCATGCGTTCCTCAAGGCTCAGAGAGTCGAGGAAGCGCAGGCCGGGCAGACGGCCGTCGGCCGGAGCCGCGGGCTCCACGGTGGGATTGCCCACGAACACGTCGGAGAGAACGGCGTTCGGCTTGGTGCAGAGACGGCACTTGTCCTGCGCGACTTCCGCCATGGTCATTTCGTATTCCTGACCGCCGGCGGTGATGGTCAGCTTGTTGCCGCGGCCGACGCAGGATTCGATCTTCGCGCCTTCGGGGAGCTTGGCCAGAATGCGGGGCAGGCTCACGGTGCCGTTGCAGCCCATGCCGAAGATCTTCACTTCCTCGCGGGAAATGAGATTTTCGGCGAGCAGCTCGACCACGCCCTTGCTGTCGCAGCCCTTGACCACCACGCCTATCTTGCGGCCCTTGTACTGGGGCAGATACACGGCGAGGTTGTGAACGTTGAAGGGGCCCCAGATGAGGGAATCCACTTCTTCGGGGGTGGTCATGAACACGGGTTCGGCGTGGATGGCGTCGAAGCCCTGCTTCCAGCCGAGCACGCCTTCGAGACCTTCGGCGAGCGCGTCCTTGATGGCCTGCTTGAGATCGGGCAGCGAGGGATGCGCGCCGCAGCCGAGCGGACGGATGGACTCGATGAGTTCTTCGGGGCGATCATAGCGGGCGGGCACGTCTTCCCAGCGGGGAGCGGGTCCGAGCGCGTGGATGCGGTTCGTGAAGTTGGTGACCACGTCCTTCCAGCGCTGACCTTCGGAAGCGGAAACCCAGGTGTACTCGAAGCGGTCGGGATTGATGCCGATGACCGGCAGGAAATCCTTGAGCAGTTCCAGACGACGACGGGCGTAGTAGTTGCCCGCGGAATAGTGGCAGTCGCGCGGATGGCAGCCCGACACCAGAACGCCGTCGGCCCCGTTGATGAGGGCCTTGAGCACGAAGAGAGGGTTCACGCGGCCGGAACAGGGGACGCGGATGATGCGAAGGTCGGTAGGCTGGACGGCGCGGGCGGTACCGGCCGTATCGGCGCCGCCGTAAGAGCACCAGTTACAAAGAAAACCTACGATACGGAGCTCCTTGCCAGCTAGGACAGACATAGGGCGTTAACCTCCGCGAGAAGCTGATTGTCGGTGAAGTGGGCGACCTGAATGGCGCCCTGCGGGCAGGTGGCCGTGCAGAGGCCGCAGCCCTGGCAGACGGTTTCGATCACGTGGGCCTTCTTCTGGCCGCGGATCTCCACCTCTTCGATGGCCTGATAGGGGCATACCTGGATGCACTTGCCGCAGTCCACGCAGCGCTTGATGTCCACCACGGACACCTGCGGATCGTTCTCCAGCTTGGGCTTGGAGAAGAGCGCCATGACCTTGGCTGCGGCGGCGCTGCCCTGCGCCACGGAGGCGGGAATGTCCTTGGGGCCCTGGCACACGCCGGCGAGATACACGCCCGCGGTGTTGGTTTCCACGGGGCGCAGCTTCACGTGGCTTTCCATGAAGAAACCGTAGTGGTCGTAGGAAATGCGCAGCTTTTCGGCGAGGCTTCCCGCGCCCTTTGCGCCTTCCACGCCCACGGCGAGCACCACCATGTCGGCGTCCACCTCAACGGGCTGACCGAGCAGGGTGTCGGCGCCGCGCACAATGTAGCCCACCTTGCCGTCGGGACGGACCGTCGGCTGAATGGCGGACACGCGGCCGCGGATGTACTGCACGCCGTACTCTTCCTGAGCGCGACGGGTGAATTCATCGTACATCTTGCCCGGAGCGCGGATGTCCATGTAGAACACGAAGGCTTCGGAATCGGGCAGATGATCCTTGGTCATGATGGCCTGCTTGGCCGTGTACATGCAGCAGAAGCCGGAGCAGTACGGGCGGTCGATGGAGCAGTCGCGGGAGCCCACGCACTGGATGAACACGATGTTCTTGGGCTCCATGCCGTCGGAAGGACGATGGATGTGACCGCCGGTGGGACCGGAGGCGGACATCATGCGTTCGTACTGCAGGCTCGTGATGACGTCGGGATAGGCGCCGCCGCCGTATTCCTTGTACACGGTCCAGTCCACGAGATCGTAGCCGGTGGCCGCGATGATGGCGCCCACCTTTTCTTCCACGATTTCATCCACCATGTCGTACACGATGGCGCCGGTGGGGCACACCTTGGCGCACACGCCGCACTTGCCTTCCTTGATCTTGCGGCAGTAGTCGGGGTTGATGGTGGCCTTCTTGGGAATGGCCTGCGGGAAGGGAATGTTGATGGCGCGGCAGTTGCTGATGTCTTCGTTGAAGGCGTCGGGCACGTTCTTGGTGGGGCACTTTTCGGTGCAGGTGCCGCAGCCGGTGCACTTGGTCCAGTCAACGTAGGTGGCGCGCTTTCTGATCTTCACGGTGAAGTTGCCCACGAAGCCGGAAATGCTCTCCACCTCGGAATGGGCGTAGAGCGTGATGTTCGGGTTCTGGGCCACGTCCACCATCTTGGGCGCGAGCACGCAGCTTGAGCAGTCGATGGTGGGGAAGGTCTTGTCGAGCTTGGCCATCTTGCCGCCGATGGTGCTTTCGCGCTCCACCATGACCACGCCGATGCCGGAATCGGCCGCATCGAGAGCGGCCTGAATGCCGGCCACGCCGCCGCCGATGACGAGCACGCGCTTGGTCACGTCGAACTGCTTGGCGTAGAGGGGGGTGTTGCGGCGCAGCTTTTCCACGGCGAGGCGCACGAGTTCGGCGGCCTTGTTGGTATTGGCTTCGCGGTCGCGGCCGATCCAGGAGACGTGCTCGCGGATGTTGGCCATTTCAAACATGTAGCGGTTGAGACCGGCGCGCTCCACCGTGCGGCGGAACGTGGGCTCGTGCATTCTGGGCGAGCAGGAAGCCACCACCACGCCGTCGAGGCCGTGCGTCTTGATGGCCTGAACGATGTTTTCCTGTCCGGGCTCGGAACAGGTGTACATGGTGTCTTCGGAGAAGACGACATCGGGATAGGTCAGCGCGATCTTGGCGACCGTGGCGGTATCCACCGTCGCTTCGATGTTGCTGCCGCAGTGACAGACGAATACGCCGATTTTCATGATGCGGCTCCTGCGGCCTTCATGGCTTCAAGCTCGGCGGAAACACGGGCCTTGCGGCGTTCGGCGATCTTGTCCAGAAGGGGATAGGGATTGACGGCCAGCTTGTCCAGACGCATGGCGTTCTTGGGCAGACCGAAGGCGAGCGCAATGAGCTGGGTGTAGTAGAACACCGGCAGACCGAAAAAGCTCTTCTTCGAGATTCTGGCGGCCTGACGCTGGCGCAGGTCGAGATTCATGTGGCAGAGCGGGCAGGCGGTGACCACGGCTTCGGCGCCCACGGCCTTGGCGGTGTCGAGGATGCGTCCGCTCAGAGAGCCGGGAATGTTCACGTCCGGAATGCCCATGGCCGCGCCGCAGCATTCGGTCTTCAGGGCGAAGGGCAGCACTTCCGCGCCGAGCGCCTTCATGATGTTGTCGAGGGAGACGGGATTTTCCGGATCGTCGAACTTCGCCACGTGCGCGGGACGGCTCAGGAGGCAGCCGTAGTAGGTGACCACCTTGATGCCTTCCAGAGGATAGGTCACGCGGGAGGCGATGTTTTCCACGCCCACGTTCTCCACGATGGCCTGAAGCACGGAATAGGTTTCCATGAGATCGGCGCCGCCGTCGGCGTTGGCCGGAGTGGGAGCGTCGAGCAACTCGTCCACCTTGGCCTTGAAGGCGGGATTCTGCATGCGGTGGCGGGCCATCTTGAGGTTGGAGGAGCAGCTCGGGCAGGGCGAAATCACGCAGTCGGCGCCGGTTTTGGCGGCCTGCATGAGGTTGCGGGCGGCAAGCGCTCCGGAAAGCTCGTGACTCACGGAGTGGGCCGGCGTGGAGCCGCAGCAGTTCCAGTCCTCGATTTCCACGAGATCCATGTTCAGGGCGTTGCACACCGCGCGGGTGGAGGCTTCATACTCCACAGAGGTGCCGTGGCCCGAACAGCCGGGATAATAGGCGTATTTCATGGCTCAGCTCCTCGTCTTTTCCGCATAGCGCTTGAATATGCGCGCCACTTCCTCGCGTCCGTGAATGACCGAGGGAATGAAGGGCATCTTGTTCTTCCGAAGCGCCATGGGGGCGATTTCCAGATTGCCCCAGCCGCGCAGCGTGCGGCCCATGTAGTCGGACATGACGCCGAGCTCGTAGGAACGACCCGTGGCATGCACGGTGTCGAGAAACGCCTTCCAGAAGGATTCGATGGGACGATCCTGCACCAGGCCCTCGCGACGCGCCATCATGCGGAGCGTTTCCATGACCGCGGCGACGTCGATATTGTTGGGACAGCGGGCGCTGCAGGTCGAACACGACAGACACAGCCACAGCGAGCGGTTCTTCAGGGCTTCATCCTTGAGGCCCATCTGCACGGCGCGCATGATCTGGCTGACCTGACGGTCGTACACCTGAGCGCCGGGACAGCCCGCCGTGCAGTTGCCGCATTGGTAGCAAGCCGACAGGTTCTGACCGCTCTCTTCTTCGACCTGACGCTTGAACTTCAGGTCTCTGGCTTTATCAAGCCTAGTGATGTTCATAGAGACTCCCCTTGAAGACTTTTTTCACAACCATCAGGAATCACTTTTGTTTCCCGGAATGGAACAGGAAAAGTCTTTCAATGTCTGACAAAAAAGGACAGCAGTATCCCTTTTAACGCCATCGAGTAGAACATACTTCGCACGGCAAGTCCATACTGCCCCCGCGAAAAAAGGCGAAGCGACAACAACTTTTCTCTTTTATTTTCAATGAGATAAGTTTGTTTCGCAATTTAGACCGGAGATTACATAACAGATTTTATAAAATTTTGCCGCGCCGCCGTTCTCCGTCGGCATTCCGTGCGGGAACGGGCGGAAGTCGGCATCGGGCCGGAAGTCCGAGGGACTGCGACGCGCGGAACCAGGAAAGAGGCGAGCTCTCACCCTCTCTTGCGCAGCCTCCCTCTCTCCGGGCCGAAACGGGCCAGGGGTGAAGCCAAAACAGACGAAGAGTCGCAGCTGCCCTCTTCGAGCGGAAGCGGATGCGTCCATCATAAGTAAAGGAAAATAAAGGATAGGAGCGAAGGCGCGTCGCGGATCGTGCGACGCACCACGGACGCGCGTTCCGTCTCCCGACCTGCGCCCCGAGTTGCGGCGCAAAGTCTAAAACGCGGACGACCGCCGTTCAACCAGTCGTCGCCAAAGAGGAAAAACGGAGCGAGAGCTCCGGAAACGGCAGCCCTCTGCGGCAAACGAGCACGACGGCGGTTCCGCACGGCAAGCAGCGCGGCAACAAAACGCTGCGGCGGTCGCGCCGCGTTTTCAGCACTCGCCGCAGAAGAACAGGGAAACGGGCGGAATGTTGCCCCGCTTCATGACCGCGGCGCAGTGCTTTTCCGCCTCGGCCAGCGTGCGCACGGGGTCGAGCGTGAGGAAGGTTCGATTGCGGTACAGAAAGCGCCCGTCCGCCATGGTGTGAACCACGTTTTCCCACGTGGCCTGATACACCACCCGCTGCACGGGATCGCGTCCCCACGCAGGCAGGGAATGGGGCATGTCCATGTTGAGCACGACGAGATCGGCCTTCTTGCCGGGTTCCAGACTTCCGAGTTCGTCCGCCTGTCCCATGGCTTCCGCGCCGCCGAGCGTGGCCATTTCCAGCGCCTCCATGGCGGGCAGCGCCGTAGGATCGTTGGTGCGGGCCTTCTGCAGAATGGACGCCTGACGCACTTCCATGAGGCCGTCCATGTGATCGTGCGCGCCGTCGAGCCCGAGCGCCACGTGTGCGCCGAGCGCCCGCAGATCGGTGACGGGCGCAATGCCGGACGACATTTTGGTGTTCGAGGAGGGGCAGTGAACCACATGCGTGCCCGTTTCGGCAAGAATGCGTTTTTCCTCGTCGTCGAGCCAGATGCAGTGGGCGAGAATCACGTCGTCGCCGGTGTAGCCGATGCGGTCGAGATAGCGCACGTTGCGCTCATGGCAGCGCGCCTCGACCAGCGCAATTTCCCCGAGATTTTCCGAAGCGTGGGTGTGCAGGCGCAGGCCGTTCTGCCGCGCAAGGTCGCGCGCGGAAGCGAGCAGCTTCTCCGAGCACGACGGCACGAAGCGCGGGGCCACGGCGTAGCGCAGACGCCCGTTTTCCGCCATGTGCCAGCGCCGGATGAGGCGCTCGGTTTCCCGGATGCACGCGCCCGCGTCCTCCCGCATGAGCGCGGGCAGATCGTCGCCCACGTCCATCATGCACTTGCCGAAAAGGCCGCGCAGACCGACTTCGGCCATGACCTCGAAAATGGCGTCCTCGTGCAGCGTCGTGCCCATGTCGATGAGCGAAGTCGTGCCGCTGCGGATGAGCTCCATGGCGGCGAGACGCGCGGAGGCCGCGTTGCTTTCCCTGCTGTGCGAGGACTCCATGGGCCAGGTGCGTTCGCGCAGCCATTCCATGAGCGCGAGATCGTCGCACAGCCCGCGAAAGAGCGCCTGCGTCACGTGCATGTGCGCCTGAACGAGGCCGGGAATCACGGTCATGCCGCAAAGGTCCACCACCTCCGTGCCGTCCTCCGCCCTGCCCTCCTGCGGACGGGGCGCGCCTGCATCGCGGGGCGAAACGGCGGCAATGCGGTCGTCTTCCACAAGAATGTCGGCGCGAAGCACGCGCCTCTCTGCGTCCATGGTGACGACAAGGCCGTCCGCAAGCAGCGTCTTCATGCCTTTGCCCCCGGGCGATACGCCCGCCAGAGCAGCCACAGTCCGGCGGCAAGCAGCGGCAGGCAGAGAATCTGCCCCATGGTCACCCAGCCCGCAAAGAGATAGCCGAGCTGCGCATCCGGCACGCGGAAAAATTCCACGGTGATGCGGCTTACGGCATAGAGCACGCCGAAAAGTCCGGCCACCGCGCCGCGCGGACGGGGCCGCGAAGAGTAGATCCACAAAATGACGAAGGTGAGCACGCCTTCGAGTCCCGCCTCGTAGAGCTGGGAAGGATGCCTCGGCAGCGGGCCCGCGCCGGGAAAGATCATGCCGAGGGGAAAATCCGTCACCTTGCCCCAGAGCTCGGCGTTGATGAAGTTGCCGATGCGGCCGAAGAAGAGTCCGGTGGGCACGAGCGGAGCCACGAAATCCAGAATGTCCAGCAGGCTCCTGCCGTTTCTGCGTCCCCACAGCCAGCTGGCCGTCACCACGCCCACAAGGCCGCCGTGGAACGACATGCCGCCGTTCCACACCCGGATGATTTCCACGGGATCGGCCACGTAGGCGGAAAGATCATAGAAAAGCACATAGCCGAGCCTGGCCCCGAGAATCACGCCGAGCATGGCCCAGGTGACGAACTCGTCCACCATTTCGGCCGTCCACGTCGACCAGGGACGGGATGCGCGCCAGCGGCCGAGCAGCCAGCCCGCAAGAAAGGCGAACACGTACATGAGGCCGTACCAGTGAAGCTGCAGCGGCCCGATGGAAAGCGCCACGGGATCGATGGAAGGATATTGCATCATGGTCTCCTTGTCTCGGGCTCATTACCATAAAAGAAAGGGACAGGCCAGAGCCCCTCTCCCCCTCTCCCGGGGCGTTTTCGTTTTCTCTGTTCGCGAGCTCACCCATCCCGGCAAAGCCCCCGCCTCCGCACTTCCGAGGGCGTTTTCCGCAGCGCGACAGAACGCGCAGCAGCCCCCGCCCCCCTCTTCCAAGGCGCACGAAGGCGCAACGCCCCCCCTGCAACCTGTTCAGCCGCATGCTACTCGCGTTTTACTGCCCTCCGGCGCGAGCAACGACGCGACACAACGACAGGCGCGCCAGCGTGCCCCCGTGCGCGATAACGCTTGAACGAGCGGGTCTCGCAGCAGGTGAAGGCGGAGCGCGCCCCTCACTTGCGGACGACGCCCCACCACGGACGGAGGCCGCCTGACGGATGCCCTCTCCCGCTCGGACGGCGCGACCGCCGTGGAGCTGCCGCGGGCAAAGATGGCCGAAGCGCCCCCGCGACGGCACAGCGCGAAAATCATGCGCCGAAATTCTCCCGCAGGCGGCCGCAGCGCCTCTTTCAAGGCAGGCCCCGCGGCCGTCGCCCCGTCCGCTCCGGGCAAAAAACTCTTTACGCCGCCACACGACTACGCTACTTCCGAAGGAAACAGCATCAAGGAGCCGCCATGCTCAAAAGCACACGTCCCTATTCTCCTGCTGCGGCTGCGGCAAGCCTTGCGGGCCTTCTCTTCTGCCTCTGGGTGTTCTTCACCGGCGGCAAGGCGCTCTGCCTTACCGACGGCTGCGCCCTCTTCCAGGATTTCCGTCTCGCGGGCGTGTCGCTCTGGCAGGCAGGCATCGTTCTTTTCTCCGTTCTGCTCGCGCTCGCCCTGCTGCGCTTCTCCCGCGCGGCCTATCTTCTTGCCGCGCTCGCGCTCGCGGCAGACGTCGTGCTGCTCTGCGTCATGGTGTTCACCGCTCCCTGCGTGAACTGCCTCATCGTGGGCTCGCTCATCGCCCTGAACTATCTGATTCTCCGCGCCGACAATCTTCCGCCGCGCCGGGAACGCTCCACGCTCGCCGCCGTCTGGCTCGTGCTTCTCGTCATTGATCTCGGCGGCGTGGCGCGCGATCTTGCGGATCCGTGGTCGCCGCTGCCCGAGTCGGAACAAGGCTCCTCCGTGCAGGTCTATTTCTCCCCGAGCTGCCGCGCCTGCCAGACGCTCATCGCGAGCTCCGGCAGCCTTGCGGACGCCGCCTGGTATCCCGTGCCGGAAGACGCCAGAGACGTGCTCATCATTGCAGACATGGCCGACAGCCTCGAAAGGGGCGAATCCCTCGAACAGGCCGTGCAGAACGCAAGGCAGAACGCGCCCGATCCCGTTGCCTTCGAGCAGAGCGTCGCCTCGCGCCTCAGCCTGCTGAAGCCGAGCATGCTGCTGCTCCAGTTCCGCCTGTGGCGCAATCACGCGCACGTGCGTGCCGCAGGTTCCGACAGGCTGCCCTTCGTGGAATTCAAGGGACTGCCCGCATTTCTCGCTGAAGAGCCCGCGCCCGACGAGCCGCAGGAGCGCGCTCCCGCCGACCAGCCTTCCGACGCCCTGCCGGACGTTCCCGGCCTCGGCGTGGCCGGATTCTGCGGCGGAGGCGACGACGCGCCCTGCGAAGAGCCCCCCGCGCCGCCCTCGACCTCCGGTCTCATTGATACAAGCGGCATGACGCCATAAGCTTCACAAAGACGCATTTTTTTTCAATTCGCCGACATTGCAGGAAAAATGGCTTCAATCGGCAATAATGCCGACTTGTCTCTTGCCGAAACTTAAGCTAACCTCTGCCAAATTAGCGGCCATTTTTCGGCCGCAGCTTTTCACCATTATTCACGCAGGCATACATGGACATCGCAGAACTGTGCAGCAATCGGCGCGAGGCGCTGGTAGATCGCTGGGTCAACCGATTCTTTGCCAGCTATCCTCTTGACAGCAAGGGCTTCATGCGGACAAGCCGCGACCGGTTCGCCAATCCCGTGGGAGAGACGACGCGTCATTCGGCGTCGGTGCTCTTCGACGCCGTCATCGGCATGGACGCCGAACCCGACACCGTGAAGCAGGCCCTTCACGACCTCATCTGGATACGCGCCGTGCAGGACATGCCCCCCGCCAAGGCCGTGGGCGCACTGTACCTGCTCAAGGACATACTGCGCAGCGACGTGCTGCCCGAATGCCTGAAGCCGGAACTTGCCGGTCAGGACATGCTGAACGCGTACCTCGACATGGAATCCAGAATCGACACTCTGGGGCTCATGGCGCTGGACATGTACTCCGAGGCGCGGGAACGCGTGTTCAGAATACGAGTGGAGGAAGTAAAGCGAAGCCAGTCGCAGGTGATTCGACTGGCCAAGCTTCGGAGGGAGCAGGCGGAATCTGCTCCTGAAACTGAAAATCGAGGGGTAGAGGAATGACCATCGCATTTGCGGCCACTCTGCTCATCCTGCTTATAGGATGGGCCGGGTCAGCACTTGGCCTGCAGTATCTGCTCGGCGTAATCTTGCCGCTGGTAGCGGGTGCTGTGTTCATCATCGGCTTCATCTGGAAGATCGTTCGCTGGGCTAAATCGCCCGTACCGTTCGCCATTCCCACAGTGGCGGGCCAGCAGCGTTCTCTGGACTGGATCAAGCCCAACCGTCTCGAATGCCCGTGGACCACGCCCGCCGTCGTCGGCCGCATGATCCTTGAGGTGTTCGCCTTCCGGTCGCTGTTCCGCAACACGCGCGCGGAACGCACCACCATCGACGGAGCGCCGCGCATCACCTATTTTTCCAACAAGTGGCTGTGGGTGTTCGCCCTGCTGTTCCATTACAGCATGCTGGTCATCATCATCCGCCACGCCCGCTTCTTCCTTGACCCGGTGCCCACGTGCATTGCCGTCATCGAATTCGTGGACGGCGTGTTCCAGGTAGGCGCTCCCCGCTTCTACCTCACCGACGCCTTCATTCTCGGCGCCCTCGCCTTCCTGCTGCTGCGCCGCGTCTGCACCGAAAAGCTCCGCTACATCTCGCTGCCCGCCGACTACTTCGCGCTGTTTCTGCTCATCGCCATTGCCGGTTCCGGCATCTGCATGCGCTACATCTCCAAGGTGGACATCAATCAGGTGAAGGAAGTCATCATGGGCCTCGCCACGCTGCAGCCCGTGGATCCCTCCGGCATAGGCTCCATCTTCTTCATTCACGTCACGCTGGTGAGCGCTCTGCTCATCTACTTCCCCTTCTCCAAGCTGATGCACATGGGCGGCGTCTTCATGAGCCCCACCCGCAACATGAAGTGCAACACCCGCGAAGAACGTCACGTGAACCCCTGGAACCCGCCCAAGAACTACCACACCTACGCCGAATATGAAGATGATTTCCGTGAAGCCATGGTTGAGGCCGGCATCCCTGTAGAAAAGCAGCCTGAACCCAAGACGGAAGCCTAAGGAGTTACTGGTCATGGCAAAAATGCCCACACCCGAAGAATTGCTGGCGGCCACGCCCACTTCCTTCCCCAAAGAGGGCTGGATGGACACCAAGCCGGATTTTCATCCCGGCAGCTTCTGCTATCCCGCCAAGACGGAAATACTGAAAGGACTCGGCTTCGAGAACGCCCATGACTGGGCGCCCGACAACGAAGACTGGGAACTGCCCGAAAACTGGGAACAGATTCTCCACAACTCCCTGCAGGACGCGCTGAACAAGCACCGTTCCCTCAAGGTGTTCATGGACTGCTGCGTGCGCTGCGGCGCATGCGCCGACAAGTGCCACTTCTTCCTCGGCACCAACGACCCCAAGAACATGCCCGTGCTGCGCGCCGAACTTCTGCGTTCGGTGTACCGCAAGGACTTCACCACCGCAGGCCGCCTGCTCGGCAAGCTCGCCGGTGCCCGCAAGCTCGACAAGGACGTCATCAAGGAGTGGTTCATCTACTTCTATCAGTGCACCGAGTGCCGCCGCTGCTCCCTGTTCTGCCCCTACGGCATCGACACCGCCGAAATCACGGTCATCGTGCGCCAGATGCTGCTTGACCTCGGTCTCGGCATCCACTGGATCATGAACTCGGTCAACGACTGCAACCGCACCGGCAACCACCTCGGCGTGCAGCCCCATTCCATGCGCGAAATCGTGGAATTCCTCTGCGACGACATCGAGACCATCACCGGTATCCGCGTGGATCCGCCGTGGAACGAAAAGGGTCATGAAGTCATCTTCATCACCCCCTCGGGCGACTACTTCGCCGATCCCGGCATCTACACCTTCATGGGCTACCTCATGCTGTTCCATGAAATCGGCCTGGACTACACGCTTTCCACCTACGCTTCCGAAGGCGGCAACTTCGGCTCCTTCGTCTCCTTCGACGTGGCCAAGAAGCTGAACGCCAAAATGTACGCGGAAGCCGAACGCCTCGGCGTGAAGTGGATTCTCGGCGGCGAATGCGGCCACATGTGGCGCGTGGTGAACCAGTACATGGCCACCTACAACGGCCCCACCCCGCCCAACATGGAAGTGCCCGTCTCCCCCATCACCGGCACGGTGTTCAAGAACGCCGCCGCCACCAAGATGGTGCACATCGCCGAATTCACGGCCGACCTCATCAAGCACAACAAGCTCAATCTGCGCCCCGAGCGCAACAACCACATCATCACCACCTGGCACGACTCCTGCAACCCGGCCCGTGCCATGGGTCTTCTGGAAGAGCCCCGCTACATCCTGAAGCACGTCTGCAACAACTTCGTGGAAATGCCCGAGCACACCATCCGTGAGGAAACCTTCTGCTGCGGTTCCGGCTCCGGTCTGAACGCCGAAGAAATCATGGATCAGCGTCTGCGCGGCGGCTTCCCCCGCGCCAACGCCCTGCGCTACGTTCACGACACCAAGGGCGTGAACTGGATGGGCTGCGTCTGCGCCCTCGACCGCGCGGCTCTGCCTCCGCTCGTCGACTACTGGGTGCCCGGCGTCACGGTGAGCGGCCTGCACGAACTCGTGGCCAACGCCCTGGTGATGAAGGGCGAAATTCCCCGCACCATGGACCTGCGTCAGGAAGATCTGCCCTTCCCCGATGAAGATCCCGCCGCCTCGGAGGAAGCATAAATGTACAACGCAAAATTCGTCATCCCCGGCATCATCGTATTTGCCGGGCTGTTCACCGCGCCCTTCTGGATCAATATGCTTTCTTCCGGTCACGAAGAGGTCAAGGTGGAGCTCCCCAAGGAACCCGTCACCTTCTTCGGCGAAGAACGCACCCAGTGCATCGAGCCCAGAGAATGGATGGCCGCCAACCATATGGAGCTGCTCCTTGAGTGGCGCGACAAGGCCCTGCGCGAAAACAAGCGCATCTACGTCGCTTCCGACGGCAAGAAATGGGAAACCAGTCTGCAGAACACCTGCATGGCCTGCCACAGCAACAAGGCCGAATTCTGCGACAAGTGCCACAACGCCAACAGCGTGAACCCGTACTGCTGGGACTGCCACGTCGTACCCCAGGGGAACAATCATGAATTCGAGTAGACGTTATTTTCTCAAGGTCGCAGGCCTGTCCACCTTCGCCCTGGCTGCGGGAGCGGCCCGCGCGGAAGCGGCCAAGGCCTCCTATGAAGCCTATCCCGAGGAACGGAAGGCAAAGCGCTGGGCCATGGTCATCGACACCCGCCGCATTCAGACGGTGGAAGACATGCGCCCCATCGTGGAAGCCTGCCACAAGGCGCACAACGTGCCCACCATTCCCGGCAAGCACGAAGTGAAGTGGATCTGGGACGATACCTTTGAACACGCCTTCGCCAACGATCCCACCCCGATGCTTCCCGAAAACATCGAGGATCGCCGCTTCTTCCTGCTGTGCAACCACTGCACCAATCCCTCCTGCGTGCGCGTCTGCCCCGCCGGCGCCACCTACAAGACGGAAGGCGGCCTCGTGGCCATCGACTATCACCGCTGCGTGGGCTGCCGCTTCTGCATGGCCGCCTGCCCCTACGGCTCCAGAAGCTTCAACTTCCAGGATCCGCGTCCCTTCATCAAGGACCTGAATCCCGCCTACCCCACCCGCATGCGCGGCGTGGTGGAAAAGTGCACCTTCTGCGCCGAACGCCTGGAAAAGGGACTCATGCCCGCCTGTGTCGAGGCTTCCAACGGCGCCATCATGTTCGGCGACCTCAACGACCCGAACTCCATCGTCCGTCGTGTCCTCGCCAAGAACTTCAGCATGCGCCGCAAGCCCGATCTGGGCACCGATCCCGGCGTTTACTACATCATCTAGGAGGGAACCATGGTTGAAAAAGTTCTCAAGGGTTCTCCCAAGTATTATCTGTGGATTCTCTTCCTGCTGGCCATCATAGGCTATGCCTTCATCGTCTATGTGTTCCAGCTCATCTACGGTCTGCAGATGACCGGCCTTACCCGCAACACCTCGTGGGGCTTCTACATCGCCCAGTTCACCTATCTGGTGGGCGTGGCCGCCGCGGCCGTGATGCTGGTTCTGCCCGCCACCTTCCATCACTATCACCCCTATCACCGCGTGATCGTGTTCGCAGAATTCCTCGCCATCGGCGCGGTCATCATGTGCATGCTCTTCATCGTGGTTGATATGGGCCAGCCGCAGCGCGTGCTGAACATCATTCTGCATCCCACGCCGAACTCGGTCATGTTCTGGGACGCCACGGTGCTTTGCGGCTACCTGCTGCTCAACGCCGTCATCGGCTGGACCTCGCTGGAGCATGAAAGCCGTCACGTGCCCGTGCCCCGCTGGGTCAAGGTGCTCGTGGTCGTGTCCATCTTCTGGGCCTTCTCCATCCACACCGTGACCGCCTTCCTGTACGCCGGTCTCCCCGGACGCCACTACTGGCTCTCCGCCATCATGGCCGCCCGCTTCCTGGCTTCCGCGTTCTGCGCCGGTCCTTCCATCCTGCTGCTCGCCCTGCTGCTCCTGAAGCGCCTCACCGGCTTCGATCCCGGCAAGGCCGTGGTGAAGTCCCTGTCCATCACCATCGCCTACGCCATGGGCCTGAACATGTTCTTCTACGTGCTCGAACTGTTCACCGCCTTCTACAGCGGCATTCCCGGCCATCAGCACCCCATCACCTTCATCTTCAACGGTCATGAAGGCCTCAACGTGTGGCTCAACGGCTGGATGTGGGTGGCCGTGGTGCTCGCCTTCGTGAGCATCTTCCTGCTGGCCATTCCCAAGTTCCGCAACAACATGAAGATTCTGCCCTGGGCGCTGGTCATGCTCGTGATCGCCTCCTGGATCGACAAGGGCCTCGGCCTGCTCATCGGCGGTTTCGCTCCCACCCCCTACGAGACCTATGAAGTCTATACTCCCACCTTCTGGGAAGTCTCCATCGGCCTCGGCATCTTCGCCGTGGGCGCCCTTGTGGTCACCCTGCTGTGGAAGATCGCCATTGAAATGAAGCGCGAGGGCGGCGAGCCCTTCGAACTCGCCGAATAGCGGGTCGCCGGGAAACCGGCCGCCTCATCTCTGCGGTTTCAAACGCCCGGACGGTTCGCCGTCCGGGCGTTTTTGCGCTCCGGGGAAACGACTTCCACGGCTTCCGCCTCCCTGCCGAAAATTCCGGGAAAAACAACTTCCCCCGTTCTTCCGCTGCCTGACGAACGCTCTGGAGAAAACAGATTTCCTCCCCCTCTCTTCCGCCGCCCCCTGCCGGGGACTCCAAAGAAAAAAATTCCCCTCCCCTGCCGTCCGATGCAGAGTGAGGGGCGCGACGTGAGTTCATGCCGGGGAGCCTTCGCCGCCCTTCCATACTGCGCCAGGGGATGCAGGGATGAAACGTTTCCAGAGCGACGGGCATCGAAGCACGGGCA
>NZ_DBMAHT010000038.1:0-18459 GCF_057866825.1 Mailhella sp. | reverse complement strand
GCGAGCCCTCGGCCCGGAAGGCGTCGTCGAGGTCTCCGGCTTCGCGGGAGAGCGAGCCGTCGAGCACCAGCAGCACGCAGCGCGCGTTCTTCGCGAGTTCGCGGCCGCGGCGCATGCCTTCAAGTTCGATGCTGTCTTCGCTGTGATCGCGCAGCCCGGCGGTGTCCACAAGGCGCACGGGCAGTCCCGCCAGCGTGATCTGTTCTTCCAGATAGTCGCGCGTGGTGCCCGGCTTTTCCGTGACTATGGCTCGCTCGCGGCCGAGAAAGGCGTTCATGAGGCTCGACTTGCCCGCATTCACCCGGCCGGCCAGCACCACGAGCGCGCCTTCGCGCCAGCAGCGGGCCCTTTCATATCCGGCAAGCAGCGCGCGAATGCCCGAGGCCACTTCGTCGGCAATGGCGGTAAACTCCTGCGGCGGCAGGCATTCGCCCTCTTCGTCCGGAAAGTCGATGGCGAGACAGACGCGCTGCCGCAGATATTCGAGTCTTTCCCGCAGCGCCTCCACCCGGCGGCCGAGAAGGCCGTCCAGCTTGGCCGAAGCGAGGTACACCCCCTCGCGCGAGGGCGCGGCAATGATCTCGGCCACGGCTTCGGCCTGAGAGAGATCCATGCGCCCGTTCAGAAAGGCGCGCCGGGTGAACTCGCCGCGTTCGGCCATGCGCGCGCCGCGCGAAAGCGCGGAGTCGAGCAGCGCGGCCAGCACGGCCGGGCCGCCGTGACCCTGAATTTCGGCGCAGTCCTCGCCCGTGAAGGAATGCGGCCCCGGAAAGAACACCACGAGCGCGTCGTCGGCTTCACGGCCCTCGGCGTCGAGCACGTGACCGTGATGCAGCATGCGCGGCGTGAAGTCCCGGAAGCTTTTGCCCGCAGGACGGAACATGGAACGCAGAATGTCGTGCGACTTCGGGCCGGATATGCGTATGACGCCGACCCCGCCGGCTCCGGGAGCCGTGGCCACGGCCGCTATGGTGTCCGCCGCCTCGAAATGTCCGCCGGCGCTCATTTGTCGAGCTCCGCCTTGATCATGGAGGCAAGCGCCGGATCTTCGCAGATGCGGGCCGCGATTTCATAGTTTTCGCGGGCCTTGTTCTCCTGCTTGAGGTGATAGCGGTAGATGACGGCCAGGCTGTAGCGGGTGGCGGCGTCGTCCTTCAGGCTGATGGAGCGCTCAAGCTGCTTGGCGGCTTCGTCCCACGCGCCTTCGCGGGAGAGAAGCACGCCCATGATGTAGGGCGGTCTTGCATCCGACGGCGCGGCGACGAGCGCGCGCTCCGCCATGCTCTTGGCGCCTTCGTTGTCGCCCTGTTCGGCGAAGATGCGGGCGATTTCCAGCAGCGTGTCCACGTCGTTGGGGTTGTCCTTCATTTTCTGCATGAGGCTCATCACGGCCTGCCCCTGCGGGGACTCCGCGCCCTGTTCCATCATGCTGCGCGGCGCGTCCGCGGCGGCAGTCTGCGCGGCGCGCTGACGGATGAGCGGATGATCGCCCATGCGCCAGGCGATGGAGAGCGCGAACATGACCACGATGCCGAGCCCGAGAGCCCCCAGAACGATGCGGCGGGAGGAATTAGTCATGGTCGGCCTCCCACTGGGAAAGACGACGTTCAAGCCTCTTCTGTGAGGCGGCAAGAAAGGCCGTGTAAAGCCCGAGTCCTATCCAGAGCGCGGCGTTTGCCGCCATGAGCCAGGAAACCGCAGTCATGTGGTATGTCTCCCCGCCTTTCGGCGCAGTATCAGAGTTGTTCGTTTTCGGAATCGGCCATCATACGTTCAAACATCAGGGCGTCGAGCCTGCGGCCGAGCGACATCTGACGGTAGCGCACCAGCAGCATGGCGAGCCACAGCACGCCGAAGCCCGCCACGCATGCGATGACGGCCACGGCCATTTCGGGTTCGAGTCCGCCGCCCTGCGAGGCGAACACCGCAGGATGAATGGATCGCCACAGTCTGGCCGACAGAAACACCAGCGGCACGTCGAGAAAACCGGCGATGGCCACCACGGAACACAGCGCCGCGCGGCGGTTTTCCGGCATGGGCATGGAGCGCAGTGCCATGCAGCCCGCGTAGATGAACCACAGAATGAGGGCCGTGGTCAGGCGCGGATCCCACGTCCACCATACGCCCCAGGAGTGCCGCCCCCAGATGGAGCCCGTAATGAGCGTGAGTGTGCAGAAGAGCATGCCCAGCTCCACGGCGGAGGCGGAAAGCAGATCGTACTTCGGGGCGCGGGTTTTCAGGTACAGCGCGCCCGCAACGCAGGCAAGGCCGAAGCTGATGAGCCCCCACCATGCCAGCGGCAGATGAATGTAGAAGATTTTCTGGGCCATGCCCATGACCTGTTCTTCAGGGGCGTACACGAAAATGAGCCACTGACACGCGGCGAGGGCGAGGCCGCCGAGAAGGGCGAGAATGGCGGTGCGGGAATGAAGCATCAGTCGTCTCCGCTGTAAACGAAGGGGAAGAGAAGAAGCCCGGCGGCCAGGAACAGGCCGTCGAAGGCGGCGGCAAGACCTGTCCAGCGCAGGGCGTCGTCGAGCATGGGGTCGGGGTCGATGCCCATGGAAACAAGACGCACGCCGGCAAGCAGCATGGGCACGAGCAGGGGAAAAAGCACGATGGACAGCAGCGACTCTCTTCCGCCGCGGCCTACGGAAAGAGCGCCGAGCAGGGAGCCGGACGCCGCCATGCCCACGTCGCCGAGAGCGATGCCGAGTAGCGCGAAGGGCCAGGCGGAGCCGAGATGCTGCCCGAGAAAGACGAACACCGCGGGCACGAACACGCACTGCGCCACGGCCATGAGCAGCAGCCCGGCAAGCGCCTTGCCGAGCCACACGCCCTGCACGGGCGCGGGAAGCAGCACGAGGCCGAGCCTGGCCTGAGCGGTTTCCTCCACGGCGTAGAGCATGTTGAAGATGAGCACCTGACAGAAGGCCGAGGCCAGCCAGAACATGGCGGCGGCCGCCTGCGGACTGAGCCTGTCCCCGGCGTTCAGCGAAAGGCTGAACAGGAACACGAGCAGCAGGCCGAGCAGCAGCGCCTGCATGAGGCCAGCGCCGCGGGAAAGAACGAGTTTCAGATCCTTGCCGCAGAGGGCGAGAGCGCACTTCAGCATGAGAGTCCTCCCGCCTCTTCTTTGAGAGACCTGTTTTCCAGCGTGAGTACGCGGTCGGCGTGACGGGCGTCCGAGGCCGTGTCGTGACTTATCCAGAGCACGGCCGCGCCTTCGCTTCTGACCTTCAGCATGAGTTCCATGAGCATGCGGCGCGAAGAGACGTCGAGGCCGGTGGCCGGTTCGTCGAGCAGAATGAGCGAGGGCTCGGAGAGCAGCAGACGGGCAAGATTGAGCCGCTGCGCCATGCCTCGGGAAAAAATGCCCGCCCTCTCATGGGCATGCCTGGCAAGGCCCACGGTTTCCAGCGCCCTGCGGGCGCGTTCCACGGGCCGGTCGAGCCCTGCGGCCCGGGCCCAGAAAAGCAGATTTTCCTCCGCGTCCAGCCCCGGATAAAGGAAGGTGGCGTGCGCCATGTACCCGAGCTTTTCGTTGGGCACGAGGCGCTTCACGGAACCGGCGTCCGGCTTCGTGAGGCCCGCCATCACGCGCATGAGCGTGGATTTGCCCGCGCCGTTGGCTCCTGCCAGCAGGCTGAGCGTGCCCGGCATGAGCGCCACATCGACGCGGCGGAACAGCAGCCTCGGCCCGAAGGCCTTGGCCACGCCGCGAAGTTCCAGAAGAGGGCGAACCTCGTCCATGTCAGTTGTCCGCGCCTTCCGGCTGATCTGCCGCGTCCTGGGGACGACGCCTGCGGCGCAGGCCGAGCAGCGGAGCCAGGCTCATGAGCGCGCCGCCTATCCACAGCCAGTTGACCAGCGGATTGGAGCTCATGCGCAGCACGGCCTTCGTGCCGTTCACGCCGAGCAGGGTGGCGTAGAATTCGCTGCCGAGGGAAGGATGCGTGGTGGCTTCCGAAAAGGCGTAGCGCGAGAACTTGTCGTACAGGCGGCGCTGCGGCGATACCGTGCCCACCACGCTGCCGTCGCGGGAGAGCTGAAGTTCGGCTTCAATGAATTCAAAGGTGGCGTCCCGGCCTTCGTAGAGATTGGAGAGCGTCACGGTGTAGGGGCCCACCTGGGCCGTGCCGCCGCGGGCGAGTTCCAGTTCCACTTCCTGCTTGTAGGGGCCGGAGAAGGAAATGCCGAGGGCCACGAGCGCCACGCTGACGTGGACGAGGCAGGCCATGAGCGAAGGCATCCACGCTCGGGTGGATTTTTCCGCGAGCAGCAGCGCCATGCTGACCAGAAGGGCCACGCTGAGCGAGGCGCTCATGAGCGGCAGCGCCTGCTGCACGCCCGTGCGCCAGAACACGATAAGCGCGCCGAAGAAGGCGGCGAGCACGATGAGCATCTTGCGCCAGTTGCGCAGTCCGCCCTGCCAGCGCAGCCAGGGGCAGGCCACGAGAATGGCCAGCATCACGGTAAAGAGCGGCAGGCACACGCGGTTGTAGAAATGCTGATCCAGACCGACGGGGCGTTCGGTCCAGAGCTTGCTGATGACCGGCCAGAGCGTGGCCAGCAGAATGATGAGGCCGAGGGCCATGAGCAGCCACACGGTCATGACCACGAAGCCTTCGCGGGTTTCGAGGCCGCCGAGCTCGCGGTTGCTTTCATCTTTGGCGAGCGCGGAGATGAAGGTGATGATGACGAGGAAGGCCAGCACGAAGAAGAGCAGATAGGGGCCCGTGCCGTTGCCTCCGAAGGCGTGAACGGAATTGACCACGTCGCCGCGCACGAGATAGGTGGCGAAGAAGGCCGAAACCGTGGTGAGGCTCATGAGGAAGATGTTGACGCGATGCAGCTTGCCGCGCCTTGTTTCCACAATGCCGGTGTGCAGGGCGGCCGTGCCGATGAGCCAGGGCAGCAGGGAGGCGTTTTCCACGGGGTCCCAGGCCCAGTAGCCGCCCCAGCCGAGTTCCATGTAGGCCCACCAGCCGCCGAGCACGATGCCCGCGGTGAGGAAGAGCCAGCCGGTGAGCGTGAAGGGACGGGCCACGTCGAGCCAGTGCATGGGATCCTTTTCGGAACTCATGGCCTGGGCGAGGGCCAGACAGCCGGGAATGACGAAGCCGCCGTAGCCGAGGAAGAGCAGCGGCGGATGGAAGATCATGCCGGGGTTCTGGAGCAGAGGATTGAGGCCCTGACCGTCGGCCGGAGCGGGCACGGTGATGAGAAAGGGATTGCTCCAGGTGGAGAGCAGCAGGCCGAAGAAGGCCATGATGGCGAGGAAGAACACGAGAAACCAGCTTCTGGTTTCCATGGAGAGGCTGCGGTAGGTGCGGGTGAAGAGAAAGGCGGTGCCGCACACGGAAACCATGAGGGCCCAGAACATGAGGGAGCCTTCATGCCCGCCCCAGAAGGCGGTGCAGCGATAGAAGAGCGAGAGGGCCCTGTCGGTGTAGCTTGCCACGTAGTCCACGGAAAAGTCGCTGACCACGAAGGCGTACATCAGCACGCCGGAGGCGGCGAGCAGACAGAGGGAGCCGAGCCCCTGGGCGTATTCGAGCCAGCGCAGTTCGGAATGCCTGCCCTGCCAGAGCTGCGCCGTGCCGATGGCTGCGCCCGCCAGAGAACAGAACAGGGTGACGAGAAGACAGATATAGGCGGCAAGATACATGAAAACTCCTGAAAGGCGGAAGGAAAACGGGCGTGAGGGAGCCTCAGACGATGGAAAGGGAACGGGCCCAAGGCTCGTTCCCCTGCTGTCAGGCGTGCTCCCGATTGCTTTTTTCGTACTTGGAGGGGCACTTGGTCATGAGCGTTTTCGCGGCGAAGTCCCGCCCCTCCATGCGGCCTTCGACGATGACTTCCGCGCCTTTTTCAAAGGTGTCCGGCAGCGCTCCGCGGTAATGTACCCGGATGACTTTTTCGGGATGTTCCAGATCGCGCAGCGTAAAGCTCGCGCCGAGGCCGTTCTGCGCCTTGACGATGTCGTCGGCGGCCACGCCGAACAGTCTGGCGGACTTCAGTTTTTCCGAAGGCATGGCCACCGCCTCGGATACATTGAGATGATACATGCTGCCCTCGGACAGGGCAGACCAGAGCATGAATCCCACGCCTCCGGCCAGGAGAACGAAAGCCGAGAGATAGATGCGGAGATTGTTTTTCGCGGACATGTTTCACCTCCTGAGGATGCCTCAAGCATCGGTCAGGTTGCTGCCGTTTTCAGTGATTCCGGTCACCGGGGAACGCGGAACAAAGGAATATTATTTTCGTTCCGTGAGAACTCTGACAGATTTGATGCGCTCTTGCAAGTAGGAATTGTTCCTGTTTAGTGCGTATCGACGTGTTCGTTCCGCGCCGAGGCCGTGGTTTTGGCGCGGCGGCTTCTGGCCACGGCGCGCAGATCGGCGGCCACGTCGCTTTCGTCCACGATTTCGCGGCCGAGCAGCTCTTCCATGACGTCCTCAAGGGAGATCACGCCCGCGAGTCCGCCGTACTCGTCGAGCACGGCAAACAGGTGCTGATGCCGTTCCAGAAATTCGGCGAGCACCTTGTCGAGGGTGAGCGATTCGAGCACGAAGTGTACGGGCTGCATGATTTCGCCGAGCTTCATGCTGCCTTCGTGGGCGTCGCGGTGCAGCACCACGTCGCGGCGCAGCACGAGGCCCACGATGTCTTCGTTGTCTTCGGCGTACACGGGAATGCGGCTGAAATGCCAGAAGGAGGGCATGGCGTGGGCTTCGTCCACGGTGCAGTTTTCCGAAAGGGAAAACACCACGGTGCGCGGGGTCATCACGTCGTGAACGCGCTTCTGATCGAGGGCGAGAATGTTGCGGATGGCCGTTTCCTCATAGCCCTGAATCACGCCCGCCTGCCGGGAGATGCGGGCCATGGCGTTGATGTCGTCTTCGGTGGCTTCGGGGCCGGACTTCTTGGGCGTGATGAGCCGGGTGATCTGTCCGGAAAGCCAGGTGGCCGGGCGCAGAACGATGGTCATGCCGAAAAGGGGAAGCGCCAGCATTCGGCCGAGCGCGCCGGGATAGGACACGCCCAGCGTCTTGGGAATGATTTCGCCGAAGAGCAGCACGAGCACGGTGAAGAGCGCGGCGAAGTAGGGCATGTTTTCCGGCCCGAGGGCCGAGGCGGCCAGCGCGCCCGCGAGCGACGCGCCCGCGGTGTTGGCGATGGTGTTCAGCGTGAGAATGGCCGAAATGGGCTGATCCACGTTGGAGCGCATGTGATACAGGATCTTGCCGGAGCGCGAACCTGATTCCTTCATTTTTTCAAGGGTGGTCCACGGAATGGAGTAGAGCATGGCTTCCATGGTGGAGCAGAGCGCGGAAATGGACAGGGCGAGAACGATGGTGATGATGAGGGCGGTCATGGCAGGGCCGGGGTTGAAGGTTAATGCGCGTCATTCTAGCCGAAGAAGGCGGACACGGCAATGGGATTGCCGCGCGGCCTCGCGAGGCGTCCGCAGATTTTTCCGAGGGGGCGAAAGGCGTGCGCGTTTCCCCGATGAAGCGTCGGAAGAGAAAGCGCGTGCAGGCCGTGTGCTGCCCAGAAAAAGGCGTCAGGGCAGAGGCTCCATGGAGCAGTTGGCGCAAAGGCCCTTGCGTTCGAGGCAGCGGCTGCCCCATTCGTACATGGATTCCAGCACGGGACGTATGCTCCGACCGAATTCGGTGAGGGAGTATTCCACGCGCGGCGGAATGACGGGAAAGATTTCCCGGTGCACGAGACCGTCGCCTTCGAGTTCCCTGAGCTGCTGGGTCAGCATTTTCGGCGTGGCCGCGGGCACGGCGCGGCGCAGCTCGGAAAAGCGCATGGGGCCGGAAGAAATCAGCTTCCAGAGAATGAGCGTTTTGTACTTGCCGCCTATCATGCCGAGCGTGGCTTCCACAGGGCAGTGGCGCTCGGAGTCGGCCGCAGGCGCAGGCCGGGCGCAGCAGCAGGAGTTCATTGCCGTCATAGCGGTATCCTCCAGGATACTATATACCGAAAAAGTACGTTCTTGCTTATAAAATATTCATAGCTATACAAGAAACGTAAGTCAAACGAAGCCGCGGCCACGCGCTGCGGCTCTCCGAAAGGAAAAAGGAGATTCGCCATGAAGAAAGTCATTTGCATTGAAGGCATGCGCTGCGGCCACTGCACCTCCAACGTGGAAAAGGCTCTGCGCGGCATTCCCGGCGTCAGCGACGTGAAGGTGGAACTTGAAGCCAAGACCGCCACGGTGGAAGCCGCCGATTCCGTGTCCGACGACGCCCTGAAGAGCGCCGTGGACGATCTCGGCTTTGAAGTCAAGCAGATCCGCCAGGCGTAACGCGACTCTTCCGGCGGAAGAATCGCCTTGCGCGGCTTTCGGCCTGAGCCGGAAGAAAACGTCGGTCTGAACGCATGCGTCACGTCGGGGCCGGTCGCCCTTTCCCTGCGGCAACCGGCCCCGAAAACTCTTCGGCGCGGGCCTCGGCGATCCTGCCGCCCTGCGTTTTTGAACGCCCGCCCCTGCGGCCGCGTGCCTCGGCGTCGTTTTTGTCGCGCG
Source organism: Mailhella sp. (assembly GCF_057866825.1). NCBI lineage: Bacteria > Pseudomonadati > Thermodesulfobacteriota > Desulfovibrionia > Desulfovibrionales > Desulfovibrionaceae > Mailhella > Mailhella sp. The sequence goes on along the minus strand of NZ_DBMAHT010000038.1, from coordinate 9,917 downwards.
CGGAAGGCGGACGCAGGCATATTTTTGCGGCGAGCCGGTGCTCTCCGGTCCGCCGAATCGTTTCCGCGCCTTTGGCGCTGCAAAAGCGCGACCGTCATCAAGAGAGAAGTGCTCCATGAACAACAATCCCGAGATACTCAGGTTCCGCATCGACGGCATGGCCTGCGGCGCCTGTTCCGCCCGCTCGCAGAAGGCGCTCTGCAAGATGAAGGACATAGACAGCGCCACGGTGAGTCTTGCCGACGGCACCGCCCAGGTGCGTCCCGCTGAGGGCGCGCTGGACAACGGTCTGGACGCCTTTATTCAGGAAGTCACGGACAGGGTGGACAAGCTCGGCTTCAAGGCGTCCTATCTTCCTCCGGATGTGGACGAACACGACTTGTGGGAAAGCGAGCAGGAAAAGACCAGAGCCGACCTTGCCCTGCGCCGTCGTCATCTCGTCACGGAATTCATTTTTGCCGTGCCGCTCGTGGCGGTGGCCATGGGCAGTCACTGGGGCATGCCGCTGCCGTCGTGGCTTTCTCCCCACGACAGCCCGCTGATCTTTGCCCTGTTCCAGCTCCTGCTTACGCTGCCCATCATCTGGTCGGGCCGCGATTTTTACCGTCACGGCATTCCGCTGCTTCTGCGCGGCGCGCCCAACATGGATTCCCTCGTGGCCATGGGCACGGGCGCGGCGCTGCTCTACAGCCTGTGGAGCACGCTGGAAATCGCCGCGGCCGTCTCGCCCGAGGAAGCGCATCAGGCCGTCATGGGCCTGTACTACGAATCCGCAGGCATGCTCATCGCCCTGATTTCTCTGGGCAAGTATCTGGAAGCCGTTTCCCGCACCAGAACCTCGGAAGCCATCCGCGGGCTCATGGAGCTCACGCCCGAGCAGGTGGAGCGCATGCTGCCCGACGGCGGCGTGAAGGAAATTCCCGTGCGGGCGGTCATGCCCGGCGACAGGCTGCTCATCAAGCCCGGCTCGCGCATTCCCGTGGACGGCGTGGTGGCGTCGGGCGCGTCGTCGCTCGACATGTCGAGCCTGACGGGCGAATCCATGCCCGTGGACGTGGCGGAAGGCGACGAAGTCAACGCCGGCACCCTGAACATCAGCGGAGCCTTCGTCATGGAAGCCCGCCGCGTGGGTTCGGACACGGCCCTTGCCCGCATCATTCATCTGGTGCGCGAGGCGCAGGGCTCTAAGGCTCCCATTGCGGGGCTGGCCGACCGCATCAGTCTGTATTTCGTGCCCGCGGTCATGGCCGTGGCCACGGCGGCGGCGCTCGCCTGGCTGTTCTTCGGCGATCTGCCCTTCGGCGACGCGCTGCGCGTGTTCGTGGCCGTGCTCGTGGTGGCCTGCCCCTGCGCGCTCGGCCTTGCCACGCCCATGTCCATCATGGTGGCCACGGGACGCGGCGCGCAGCTCGGCGTGCTCATGAAGAACGGCACCGCGCTGGAAGCGTCCGGCCATCTCGACACCATCGTGTTCGACAAGACGGGCACGCTGACGGAAGGCAGTCCCCGCCTGGTCAGCCTGCACGCCGAGGGCATGGACGAAAACGAAGCGCTGGCGCTGGCTGCGTCGCTGGAAGCCGGTTCCGAGCATCCGCTGGCAAGAGCCGTGCTCGGCGAAGCGGAAAAGCGCGGACTTGCAACCTCGGCCGTGGAGGACTTTTGCGCCGTGGGCGGCGCCGGCGTGACCGGCCGCGCGGACGGGCATGAGCTTCTGCTCGGCAACGAGCGCCTGCTTGCCGGTCACGGCGTGACGCTTTCCTCCGAACAGAAGGCCCTTGTGGTTTCGCTGGCCGACGACGGCCAGACGCCGCTTCTGCTGGCCCGAGACGGCGCGCTTGTCTCCGTGCTCGGGGTGGCCGATCCGCTGCGCGAGGAAACGCCCGGCGTGATCCGCGATCTGCGCGCCATGGGCTGCCGCGTCATGATGCTGAGCGGCGACAACGAACGCACCGCGCGGGCCGTGGCCTCGCGGGCGGGCATCGACGACGTGGTGGCGGGCGTGCTGCCCGACGGCAAGGAAAAGGTGGTGGCCCGGCTGCAGTCCGAAGGCAGACGCGTGGGCATGGTGGGCGACGGCATCAACGACGCGCCTGCGCTGGCCCGTGCGGACGTGGGCATGGCCATGGGTTCGGGCATCGACGTGGCCATGGAGGCCGGAGACGTGGTGCTTCTGCGCGGTCTGCCCGGCGTGAAGACGGCGCTCGGCCTCGGGCGCGCCACGCTGTCCAACATCCGCCTGAGCCTGTTCTGGGCCTTTGCCTACAACGTGCTGCTCGTGCCGGTGGCGGCGGGCGTGCTGCTCCTGTTCGGCGGCCCGGCCATGTCGCCCATGCTGGCGGGCGCGGCCATGTCGCTTTCCTCCGTGTCCGTGGTGCTCAACGCCCTGCGCCTGAGAACCTTCCGCTGATGCGAAAATCATCATGATGAACGGCGCATGTTCCGACAGAACGTCGGGGCATGCGCCGTTTTGTCGTCCTTTGCGGCAGAGCGGCGAAGGGTGCAAAAAAGCCCGGTCGGGATTCCCGACCGGGCTTTTTTGAGCGGTGGTTTCAGAGAATGCGCAAAGGCGCTACAGCACGGCGCCGCCGAGGTCCCGGCTCAGGCTGCGGGAAGCCCGCAGAGAGTGGGTCAGGGCCTGCGAGGCCTCGCCGGAGAAGATTTCCTCCTTGGAGGCCATGAGGGCGAGGGGCAGCACTTCGTCGGCGTCGCGCACGAAATGGATGTCGAGCGCCTTGAGGATTTCCTCGGGCACTTCCTTGAGATCCTTTTCGTTGTCCGCGGGCACGAGCACGGTTTTCATGCCGGAGCGGCTGGCGGCGAGCAGCTTTTCGCGCAGGCCGCCGATGGCGAGCACGCGGCCGCGCAGCGTGATTTCGCCGGTCATGCACACGTCGTCGCGCACGGGAATGCCGAGCAGCGCGGAGGCGATGGCCGTGGCCAGCGTGATGCCTGCTGAGGGGCCGTCCTTGGGCACCGCGCCTTCGGGAACGTGAACGTGAATGTCCACGTCCTTGTAGAAGTCGGGGCGCAGGCCGAGCTGGCTGGAGCGCGACCGGATGTAGGAGAAGGCCGCCTGGGCCGATTCCTTCATCACGTCGCCGAGCTTGCCCGTGACCTGGATTTTGCCGTTGCCGGGCATGATGACGGTTTCGATGTACAGAATGTCGCCGCCTGCTCCGGTGTAGGCGAGTCCGGCCACCACGCCGGGCTGCGGATGATTTTCCTTCTCGTCGTAGCGATACTTCTTCACGCCGAGGAAGTCCTCAAGATCCTTGCTCTCGATGTTCACGCACAGGGAGGTGTCGCCCGCATCCACAAGGCGGATGGCCGTCTTGCGGCAGAGCGCGGCCACCTGACGTTCCAGATTGCGCACGCCGGATTCGCGCGTGTAGGAGCGGATGATCTCAAGCAGCGCCTCGTCGGAGAGATTCATGTTCTCCGGCTTGAGGCCGTGCAGCTTCCACTGCCGGGGCAGCAGAAACTCCCGCGCGATGTGCATCTTTTCGCCCTCAAGGTAGCTCGAGAGTTCCAGCACTTCCATGCGGTCGAGAAGAGGCGCGGGAATGCTCTGCATGGAGTTCGCCGTGGTGATGAAGAACACCTGCGAGAGGTCGTAGTCCATGTCGAGATAGTGATCGTTGAACGCGCAGTTCTGTTCGGGATCCAGCACTTCGAGGAGCGCGGAAGCCGGATCGCCGCGGAAGTCCACGGTCATCTTGTCGATTTCGTCGAGGCAGAAGAGCGGATTGTTGGACTTGGCCCTTTTCAGCGCCATGATGATCTTGCCGGGCAGCGCGCCGATGTAGGTGCGGCGATGACCGCGGATTTCGGCTTCGTCGCGCACGCCGCCCAGGGAGATGCGCACGAACTCGCGGCCCGTGGCCTCGGCAATGGACTTGGCGAGCGAGGTCTTGCCCACGCCGGGAGGCCCCACGAGGCAGAGAATGGGGCCCTTGAGGCCGCCGGAGAGCTTCTGCACCGCGAGGTATTCCAGAATGCGGGTCTTGGCCTTTTCCAGACCGTAGTGACCGCCGTCGAGCACGGCGCGGGCCTTGTCGAGATCGATGTCTATCTTCTTGAGCTCGTTCCAGGGCAGGTCGATGATCCAGTCCACGTAGTTTCTGGCCACCACGTATTCCGAAGAAGCGGGCGGCATCTGGCGGAGCTTGCGCACTTCGCGCAGGGCGCGTTCCCTTGCGTCTTCGGGCATGTTCTTGACCTTGAGCTTTTCCTCAAGTTCGAGAATTTCGGCCTGAATGTCGTCGTGACCGAGCTCCTTGTTGATGGCCTTGAGCTGCTCGGTGAGATAGTATTCCTTCTGATTCTGCTCCATCTGAGCCTTGACGCGGCTCTTGATGGTCTTGTCTATGCTGGAGGAAATGAGTTCTCCGCCGAGATATTCATAGACCTGACGCAGGCGCTGTCCCTGATCCAGCATTTCCAGGATGGCCTGCTTGTGCAGGTAGTCCACCTTGAGGCAGGGAGCCACGGCGTCGGCCAGCGTGCCCGGATCTTCGATGAGCGCAAAGGCCGCGAGCTGCTCGGGCGTGATGCGGCGGTTCTGACGGCAGGCTTCCGAAAGGGATTCCTGCAGGGCCTCCACCACGGCGGGCAGTTCTTCGTCCTTCGCGAGGGTTTCTTCCACGCGCACGGTGCGCAGGCGCGGGAAAGCCCGGTCGCCGAAGGCGGAGCTCGCGTTCAGCGGCAGCCACGAAGCGCGGTACAGCCCTTCGCACACGAGCTTGATGGTGTTGTCCTGAAGCCGGTCGGCGCGCAGCACGCGGCTGACCACGCCCATCTGAAACAGGTCTTCAGGGCCGGGCCGCTCGATGGCGGAACTGGTCTGCGCGACCAGAAATATCTGTTTGTCGTATTCGGTGACGGCGCTGTTGATGGCGCTTACCGACGCCGAACGCCCGACATGGAACGTCATGACGGCGTGAGGGAACATCACCACTTCACGCAAAGTGATGATGGGCAATTCCAGCGGAGTCTGTTCAGCCATAGGAACCTCGATATTCCCGTGACGGAATTGCGTTCCTGCCCGGAAGTTCGGACAGGAACGCAAAACCTGGGACCGGGAGCGATCCCCGGGAAAGTGTTTTTATTCCGTGACGCGTCGGCGGCGAGGTCGGCGCGCTTCGGTTGAAATGCCCCGCGGCGACCGTTACCGGTCTTCGGCGGAGCGCTTCAGCACGGGTTTGTCCGTCCCCTCGATGACGCCGCGGGTGATGACGCATTCGGTGACGTCCTTGAGGGTGGGGAGTTCGTACATGATGTCGAGCATCACGTTTTCCAGCACGTTGCGAAGGCCGCGGGCGCCGGTCTTGTTCTGGAGCGCCTTTTCGGCCACGGCGCGCAGAGCCTCGTCTTCAAAGCGCAGCTTCACGCCGTCGAGCTCGAAGAGCTTCTGGTACTGCTTGACCAGCGCGTTCTTCGGTTCGGTCATGATGCGGAGAAGATCGTTCACGTCGAGCTCTTCCACGTGGGTGATGACCGGGATTCGGCCGATGAATTCGGGAATGAGCCCGAACTGCACGAGATCGGAGGGCAGCACTCTGTCGAGCAGCTCGCCGATGCGGTGTTCGGTCTTCTTTTCGATGTGCGCCCCGAAGCCCATGCTGGTGCCGCGCGAACGCGATTCCACCAGCTTTTCCAGCCCGATGAACGCGCCGCCCATGATGAACAGGATGTTCGACGTATCCATGCGGATGAACTCCTGCTGCGGGTGCTTGCGCCCGCCCTTGGGCGGAATGTTGGCCACGGTGCCTTCGATGATTTTCAAAAGAGCCTGCTGCACGCCCTCGCCCGAGACGTCGCGGGTGATGGACGGGCCGTCGGCCTTGCGGGAAATCTTGTCGATTTCGTCGATATAGATAATGCCCTTGCAGGCGGCGTCAAGGTCGTAGTCGGCGTTCTGCAGAAGCTGAACGAGGATGTTTTCCACGTCTTCGCCCACGTAGCCTGCCTCGGTGAGGGTGGTGGCGTCGGCAATGGCGAAGGGAACCTTGAGGATGCGCGCGAGGGTGCGGGCGAGCAGGGTTTTGCCGCTGCCCGAGGGGCCGAGCAGCAGAATGTTGCTCTTTTCGAGTTCCACGCCTTCGATGGCTCCGGTGTGGAACACGCGCTTGTAGTGGTTGTGGACGGCCACGGAAAGGATTTTCTTCGCGCGTTCCTGACCGATGACGTAATCGTCGAGACGGGCCTTTATCTGCTGCGGGGTGAGCAGTTCGCCGGGCGCGGGGGAAGAAGCGCCTTCGGCGGCGTCCTGTTCGGCCATGATCTGCGCGCAGGCGGCCACGCACGAATCACAGATGCACACGTCGCCCTGCACCACGAAGTGGCGCGCCTGAGTGTTGCTCTTGCCGCAGAAGGAGCAGTGCAGTTCCTTTTCTTCGTCGCTCATGACTGTTTTCCTGCAAGGGCCGCCACGTCGTGGCGGGAGCTGAGGATGCGGTCGATAAGACCGAACTTGAGGGCCTCTTCGGCGGACATGAAGTTGTCGCGCTCCGTGGCGGCGGCCACGCGGGAGAGGCTGTTGCCGGTGTTCTCGGCCAGGATGCGGTTCAGATTCTTCTTGAGGCGGAGGCCTTCGCGCACATGGATGTCCATGTCGGTGATCTGGCCCTGCACGCCGGCGGAAGGCTGATGGATCATGATGCGGCTGTTGGGCAGGCTGTAGCGCATGCCCTTGGCGCCGCCGGCCAGCAGGAACGCGCCCATGCTGGCGGCCTGACCGATGCACATGGTGGCCACGGGCGGGGCGATGAACTGCATGGTGTCATAGATGGCCATGCCCGCCGTGACCGACCCTCCGGGGCTGTTGATGTACAGGCTGATTTCCTTTTCGGGATCCTGCGATTCCAGAAAGAGCAGCTGGGCGCAGATGAGAGACGCCGTGGCATCGTTGACCTCGTCGCACAAAAGCACGATGCGGTCCTTGAGCAGACGGGAGTAGATGTCGTAGGAACGTTCTCCGCGTCCGGTGGATTCGATAACAAAGGGTATAGTCACGTCTGGACTCCTTAAGAAAGGAATTCCCCAGCCTTGGGGGCCGGGGAATCGTTCCGTGTTCCTGATTCGTTATTCGGCCTTGGCTTCGGCGGGCGACACCTTCTGGGCCTTGTCGAACATGAGGTTCATGGCCTTGGTGTTCACCATGCGGTCCTGAATTTCATTGACGGCGCCGTTCTGGTACAGGGCTTCGCGCAGCTTGTGGAAGTCCTGATTGTACTGACGGGCCATCTGCATGATCTGCATGTCCACTTCCTGGGCGGACACTTCGATCTTTTCGCGGCGGGCGAGAGCGGTGAGGAACACCTGCACGCGGGCGCGTTCTTCGGCCTGCTTGCGGCTGTCTTCGCCCATGTTCTTGATGCTCTCGTCGATGGCGGCATTGTCGAGTCCCTGCTGGCTGAGGTACTCGCGCACTTCGTTTTCATACTCTTCCTGCTGAGCCTTCACCACGGCTTCGGGCAGGGCGAAGGTCTGGCCTTCGAGCACGCTGCTCATGAGCTTGCGTTCGGCTTCGGCGCGGGAGGAGGTGAGCTTGTTGTGATTGGCCTGATCGGCAATCATCTTCTTCAGGGAATCGAGATCCGGGAAGCCGATCTTCTTGGCGAAGTCCTCGTCGAGTTCGGGGAGGATTTCACGGCTGATCTTGTTGAGCTTCACGCGCAGGTTCACGGTCTTGCCGCGCAGGGTCTCGTCGATGTGATCTTCGGGGCAGACCATGGAGCCGGTGCCTTCCTCGCCCGCGTGCAGACCGCGGATGATCTTGTCGAGCTCGGAGAGTTCCTTGCCGTCCTGGGGTTCGGAGAGCTGAATGCTGTAGTTCTCCACCTTCATGCCGGGCACGGCCTTGCCGTCCACGTCGCCGTCCACGTCGATGGTGACGATGTCACCGTTTTCGGGCAGACGGGCTTCCTTCACTTCCTCAAGGGTGGCGGTGCTCTTCAGCAGGCGCTTGGTGAAGGCGGCCACTTCCTCTTCGGTGGCTTCGGAGGAATCCATTTCCACGGTGAGGGCGGAAAGGTCTTCGGGCAGCTTGATGTCGTCGGGCAGGGTTTCAAAGGTGAAGGAGAAGGAGAGATCCTGACCGCGGGTGATCTGGCCGCCTTCGTAGTCGAGGCGGGACATGGGCTTGAGGTCTTCTTCCTTCAGAATGTCGGCCACGCGGCGTTCCACCAGGGTTTCGGTGGCACGGGAAATCACTTCTCCGGCAAAGCGCTTTTCAATGACGGAAGCGGGAGCCTTGCCCTTGCGGAATCCGGGCAGCGTGACGGAAGCGCCCACTTCGCGGGCGGCGGCGGAAAGCGCGGCGTTGACTTCCTCGGCGGGGACGGTCACGCTGATCTTGCGGGAGACGGGGGAAACGACTTCGATGCTGTGAGCCATATCGGTAAAACTCCTTATGAATGATCCGCCGAAATTCGCATGCCGGCGGAGGAAATGGCGCAAAAGGCTGGTGCGAGAGGAGAGGCTTGAACTCTCAAGGATTGCTCCGCTGGATCCTAAATCCAGTGCGTATGCCAGTTTCGCCACTCTCGCACGAAAGAGCCATATACTGCAAGGCGATGAATTTAACACAGCTTTGCGCCGTAGGCAAGAGGAAGAGCGCCCGTCCGGGCCCTGCGGCGCGGCGTTTTTGCGCGTCGGAGAGGCGATGGGGAAGCCCTTCGGCGCAGCCCTGCGGAAGCTCTTTTTCGTGCGGGAGAGAGGGAGGTTTCAGTGGGCTCGAAGCGCGGGAGAAGTCGCTGCCGTTCTGTGCCGGTGAGAGACCGGCGGCAGGGGCGTTTCTTTCGCGGCATCGGAGTCGCCGCGCGGCATCGAAGTTGCGTGACGCGGCGGGACGGAGCGAAAGGCCGAAAGCGGGATGTAAGGAGAAGCGGAAAGAATCCTGCGCCTTCGGGAACGCTCCGGCCTGCCGCGCCGGGACGCCTGTGAAGGAAAGGCCCTGCGCAGGACAGGGCCTTTGTCTTCATGCGGCGTAAAGCTTGTCCTGCAGCCACTTCTTCATGGGAGGAGAGGGCATGAACACGCCCTTCAGCGTGCCGAATTCCTGACGGAAGTTGTTTTCGAGTTCCTTGGGAAGAGGGTACACCCAGAGGTCTTCCGTGGCTTCGGAGTTGCGCATGACAAGGCGCAGCGTCGGATGGTCGGTCCAGTTGTCGAGCACGAAGTAGTGGGCGAAGTCGTCCTTGGAACGCACCGGAGGATGCTCGGCTCTCCAGTCGTTGTTTCCCCATTCGAGGTAGAGGGTGACGGCGTCGGCGGGGTCAAGATTCCATTCTATGGGCAGGCTGCTGAAGGCCTTGAGCTGAGCGGGGGTATTGTACTGCATGGTCAACTCCTTACGGGGAGAAAACTCGGATCGGCGGCGGAATCGCCCATCCGAAGCATTGTTGTTGAAAACAGTATGAACATCATACCTTCTCTTGTCAAGAATAATTCCTAATAAGAAGAAAATTAATTTTTAACTCTCATTTCAATTTATGAAAACAGTGAGCTGATTCAAGAGGTTGAGTAGAAAATGAGGGTAGGACATCACGTGGACTTATTGTGGGTTTTGCGCCTGCCTGACGGGAAAATTCCTGCGCTTTTTTGCAAAGCAGGCGGCTGCGGCGCAAAAAAAAACGCCTTCCCCGGAAAGGGAAGGCGCTTATGCGTTCAGGCCGAAGCCGAAGGCTTAGATTCTGCCGTAGGAGGCGAGCGTTTCGCGCAGAAGCGCGACGGTCTTTTCGCTGGCGCTGCACAGCGGCAGGCGCACGTCGGGCTGCATGCGGCCCATGAGGGAAAGCGCCGTCTTGCAGGGAATGGGATTGCTTTCGGCGAACATGGCGCGGTTCATGGGTTCGAGCTTGTAGTGCAGGCGGCGGGCTTCTTCGTAGTCGCCGCGTTCGTCGAGTGCGGTGTCG
>NZ_DBMAHT010000037.1:0-18529 GCF_057866825.1 Mailhella sp. | reverse complement strand
ATGAAATAAAATGCGGGCACACTGCGCGCAAACCCTTTTGGAGGATAAGTTATGAGTCTTTGTCCCTGTGGCTCCGGCCTTGAGCTGGACGCCTGCTGCGGCCAGTATATCGACGGAAAGGCCAAGGCCCCCACGGCCGAAGCCCTCATGCGCGCCCGCTACACGGCGCATTGCCTGGGCAAGTATCAGTTCCTTACCGACACCACGCATCCCGAGTTCCGCGAAGACGCCTCTGCCGACGAAATCAAGGAATGGTCTTCCATGATGACCTGGGAAGGTCTCGACATCATTGAAACTGTGGAAGGCGGCGAAAACGATTCCACCGGCGAAGTGAAGTTCAGCGCCCACTACAGCGTGCAGAACGTGCCCCAGGAACTGCGCGAAGACGCCTTCTTCCGCAAGGAAGGCGACGAATGGTTCTACGTGGAAGGCAACGTGTACGCCAAGCAGCCCGTTCGCCGCGAGACCCCCAAGATCGGCCGCAATGATCCCTGCCCCTGCGGCAGCGGCAAGAAATACAAGAAGTGCTGCATGCCCCGCTAGGGGAGAGCGAAAAGCCTTGATTTGCTCCGTCCGGCGGAGAAAGGACTTGCGTCCCGGCGCAAAACCCTGTACAAGGCTTTTCCGGCGGTTCTTCTGTTCCGGCGCAAGGGATGAGACCCCGGAGAGGTTTTGCCCATCAGGCAAAAAGAATAGCCGGCAGGGCTTGTCATTTCCCCATATTTGTGGCAGGCTCCCTGAACAGAAGGAACGTCATTTTTTCCTTTTTTGTATGTATGTGAGTCTGCGCCTTACGCAGGCAATTTCCCCACAGTCCCAACATGTCCAAGGAGGACGCGCATGGCTGAAGTTTCTTTCCAGGGAAAGACCTTTGAAGTCGACGAAGACGGTTTCCTGCTTCGCTTCGAAGACTGGTGCCCTGAATGGCTGGAATACGTGAAGGAATCTGAAGGTATTCCGGAACTCACCGCCGATCATCATAAGGTTATCGATTTCCTGCAGGACTACTACAAGAAGAATGGTATCGCCCCCATGGTGCGTATCATGTCCAAGAACACCGGCTACAAGCTGAAGGAAATCTACGAACTGTTCCCCTCCGGCCCCGGCAAGGGCGCCTGCAAGATGGCCGGCCTGCCCAAGCCCACCGGCTGCGTGTAAGTCGTACACTTCACGCTTTAGTCGCTTAGACGATTGCTTGAAAAGGCGAGAGAGGTTAACTCTTTCGCCTTTTTTCTACTTGCCTGCGGTAAAGGGCTCTGATAGAGATAGGACATCCGAGTTTGCCATAACATTTTTAAGTAATGGAGGATTCCATGAAAGTGTTTCGTAATGCGCTGGTTGCTGCGGCTCTGGTGATGGGGATTGCCTCTGCTGCCCAGGCCGCTGATATGGTCCGCAAGGTGGACAGCTTCGATCTGCTCGCCGACCAGTCCGGTTCCATGATGATGCAGGCTCCCGACCTGAAGATGACCAAGGCCGCCGCCGCTCAGCAGGTTCTCGCTGCTGTGAACGAAGCCATTCCGAACCTCGGATACAAGGCTTCCATGCACACCCTTGCTCCCGCCGGCAAGGTTGTCTCCTACGGCGACTGGGATCGTTCCGCCATGGCTGCCGGCATTGACACCCTCAAGACCGAAGGCGTCATCTTCGGCCGTATGACCCCCATGGGCGACGGCTTTGCCGCCAACTCCGGCGACTACGCCACCATGGCTCGTCCTACCGCCATCGTGCTCGCTTCCGACGGTGCCAACAACACCGGTATTGATCCTGTTGCCGAAGCTGCCGCCATCTATCAGGCTCAGCCCGGCATCTGCTTCCACGTGATTTCCTTCGCCGACACTCCCGAAGGTCAGGCCGTGCTCGACAAGATCGCCGCTCTGAACTCCTGCTCCGTGTCCGTGAAGGGCGCCGACCTGCTGGCCGATCAGAACGCCGTGAACCAGTTCGTGGCCGACGTGTTCTACACCACCGGCGCCGCCCCCGTGGAAGAAGCCCTCGTGCTGCACGGCGTGAACTTCGCCTTCGACTCCTACGCTCTTGACGCCAAGGCTCAGGGCATCCTCGACGAAGCCGCCGCTGTGCTCAAGGAAAAGAACGTTCGCGTGACCCTCGAAGGCTGGACCGACTCCATCGGCACCGACGCCTACAACAAGAAGCTGTCTCAGAATCGCGCCAACGCGGTTAAGGCGTACCTGGTGGAACAGGGCGTGCCTGCTTCCAAGCTCTCTGCCATCGGCATGGGCAAGTCCTTCAAGTACGACAACTCCACCGAAGAAGGCCGTTACCTGAACCGTCGCGTGGAAATTCTCTTCAACTAATCGCTGAATCAACATGACGAGAGGCCCGGCATCTTGCCGGGCCTCTCTCAATAGCGGAGTTTCATTGATGTTTCGTAAGTGTTGGATGGGTGTGCTGGTCTGCGGCCTTCTTCTTGCTTCGCCGTGCAGTTCCTTTGCCGTCAACGAATCCAAGATTCAGGCCGATCTGAACACGTTTGCCCGTCAGTACGTCAGCAGCGCCAACAAGCGCATGTCGGTCAATCGTGCGCGTCCTCAGATCGTCAAGCGCGGCGGCATGTATGTGGCCACGTTTACGGAAATTGATCTGCAGACGATTACGACGCAGATGCGCAAGAGCAACAGCAAGCACTTTGACTATGTTGCCACGCTTTCCTACAACGAGCTCACCTTTGAAAGCGCGGGCAAGACCCGCAAGGAAGCCACCAGCGGTCAGTTCCGCTGCGTGAAGGTGCGCAAGCTTACCGAACTGCCCCGCTACGTGAAGGGTAAGTGGGAAAACTGATTCTCGTTCAGGAAAAGGGCCCCCTTTCGAGGGGGCTTTTTCTTTTTAAAAACCGGACGAAGGGGCGTCGGGGCGCAACGGCTCCGGAAGCGGAAGGGCATCGGAGCGGGGGCGGGATGACGGTTTCGCAAAGGCGGCGCTTGAGCGGGGTTGCGGAATGTGGACACTGTTCTGGAAGGGAGAAGTTGCGCCGGGATGCAGAAGTCGAGTCGGAATGTGAAAACTGTGCAGGAATGCAGAAGCCGAGTCGGAATGCAGAAGCCGAGTCGGAACGCAGAAGCCGAGTGGAATGCAGAAGTCGGGCAGGCATGCGGACGCTGTGCAGGCGCGGAAGCTGCGGAGGCCCTCGATGCCCGGAGCGTTCGTGAGAACGGAAGCTGCGGGGAAATTCGGAAGCAGGCCGCAAAGGCCGTTTTCCGGCGCTGTGCGGGGCTTTTTGCCGGAATCGGGAGGGAAGGCGATCCGTTGCAAAAACGGCCTCTGCAGCCGCGCTCAGGCTTTTTTCAGGGCAGGGTAAGCACGAAGGGCAGCGCTTTTCCGGGAGACTGGCTCCGGGACGGAGAACGGCCCCGCCTTGTGAAGAGAAACTTCCGAAGGGGGAAGCAGCAGCAAGGCGTTTTTTGCGCCCGGCTCAGGCGGGAGTTGTGGCACGCGTCGTTTGTTCTGCGCTGAAAGCTGAGATTCGGCAGGCGGGCTCGCCTTTTGCGAAGCGCGGCGGGCAGGAGAAGCGAGGCGGCCGGAGGGCGGAGCCTTCGCGACGGCGGAAGGCAAAGGCATGGGCAGGGCATGTCGTTTTTCGGTCGGCAGGCAGAGGGGCAGCGATGCCTCGTCCCCCCGCCTTCGGGCAGCGGGGAGCAGTCTTTTCGCGGAACTGCGTGCGGATGCCGGACGGCACGGCTTCTCTGAGCATGTGCGTGCGAAGTCTTGGAACGGAGTCGCACTCTCCGAGACACGTCCTTCGAGGCAGGGCGGATTTTTGGACGAAGCGGGGGCGGGGACGGTTTGAGTCAGCGGCGTACATCGCCGACGCGCCGTGAGCTTGTCCTCGAAAAGGATTCGGGTCTGGAACAGGGCGTCGTTTCCCCGAGGTGCAGGCTTCGGGGCATGAGGCGACGTTTTTTTCGTGGCGCAGACTTTGAAGCTCGGCGCGTTTTTTGCGGCACGGATTTCGGGGAATGAGAGAGATATTTTTTCGTGGCACGGCGTCTGTGCTGAGGCGACGTTTATTCCCGGGTGCAGGAGTGTGGCCCCCGGCGCGTTCGTCTGCTCCGCCCAAGATGCAGGGGCGCGTTTGAAAGGAAGAAGGGGGACGGCTCGTGCCGGCGGCGTGCGCTTCCGACGCGCCTCGTGGTTGCCCGCCGGATGCCGTCCCGCGCCTCTGCGCACACTGGACGGACGATCAGGCGAGGGCCGTTTCAGGCTCTTGACCGCTCCGGGCGGGCCGTGTTCGGTCAAAGGATTTTCGGAAAGGGGAAGCCCTTCGGGCTCGGCAGTGTGCAAAATACGCAGTCCGGACTGAGGCTCGTGCCGTGCGCCGGGCGCAAAAAAAGGCGGCGCATGACGCGCCGCCGCAATGTCGGGCCCGGAGTCGACCCGACCCGGAACGCCGCGCAGCCGGATGTCCGGGGAGAGAGAAGGCGGCGTTCCGGAAGAAAAGGATCAGGCCTTCTTTTCGGGCAGGAAGGAGGCCAGAATGCCCAGGGCCAGGAAGCCGACCACCACGCTCAGCGAAATCATGGCGGGCAGATGAATCACGCCGGCCACGTCGAGCAGCATCTTGGCGCCGATGAAGGCCAGAATGGCGATGACGGACTTTTCCAGATGGCGCAGGTAGCGCTTGGCGGCGGCCAGCAGGAAGAACATGGACCGCAGGCCGAGAATGGCGAAGATGTTGCTGGTGTACACGATGAAGGGATCGGGCGTGATGGCGAGCACTGCAGGCACGGAGTCGAACGCGAACATGATGTCGGAAATTTCGATGACCACCAGGCACAGGAACAGCGGCGTGGCTCTCCAGATGATCTTGCCCACGGGCTTTTCCGCCAGCTTGACGGTGCTGCCTTCCACGTGCTTCTTGGGCGCTTCCACGGCGTGGCCGTTTTCATCGGTGCGCACGAAGAAGTCGTGGCCGTGCAGGTGCGTATAGACGGGAATGAACTTCTGCGTCCAGCGCACGGCCCAGTGCTGCGAATAGTCGATGTCTTCGTCGTGGTCCTTGCCGAGGGACTGGAACATCTTCCAGGCCGTCCAGAGCACGAACACGCCGAAGCCCGCCAGCGCGTAGGGGCCGAACATCTTGATGAGGGAGCTGCCCGCGGCCACGAAGAGCAGGCGCATGACCACCGCGCCCAGAATGCCGTAGAACAGCACGCGGTGCTGATAGGCGTCCTTGATGCCGAAGGAAGTGAAGATGGCCATCATCACGAAGAGGTTGTCCACGGAAAGGGATTCTTCCAGCAGATAGCCGGCGATGAAAAGCTGCATCTGCGAAGTGCCTTCGTTCCAGCCGATGTAGCCGGCAAAGGCGAAGGCGAGGGAAATCCATATCGCGGACCAGATGGCCGCATTGCGCGCGGTGACGGGCTTGTCGTCGTTGTGGGAGCGCAGATCAAGCCACATGCACGCGATGATCACCAGGGAGAAGACGCCCACCTCTACGAGAGAGTGTCCGAACATGTTGTATCCTCCAGAGTTTTCTTTCTGCCGGAAGATACAAAAAAGACCTTCCGGCAATATCACTATTGCCGCAAGGTCTCACTTATCAGACTCGTACGGGCTGACGGCAATGCCAGAAGCTCTCGCTCCATGCTGTTGACATTGCCCGGGACTCACGATCCCAGTTACTCCCCTTTGCGTCCCTTTCTCCTTACGAAATCTTTCACGCGCTGTCAAGAGGCAGACTCAGGCTCTTGTCTGATAAGCCCGCTGCGGCTACACTCTGCATCACATTTCATGCTTATTTCGAGGGATTCATGTCGTTTCACATCATCCGCGCGCGGCGCGCGCATCCGCAGCATCCTGTGCTTCTCCGGCTTACTTCCGGCTTCCGTCGTTTTCAATATCGCTGGTATCATCCCGACGAACCCCTGTTCGAGTCTCTGCGCGAGGGGCAGAATCCGCTCGCGCTCGTCATCGCCTGCTGTGATTCCCGGGTCGACCCCGTGCTGCTCACCGACTGTCGTCCCGGCGATCTCTTCGTGGTGCGCAACGTGGCCAATCTGGTGCCGCCCTACGCGCCCGACGGCGGCAGGCACGGCGTTTCCGCCGCGCTCGAATACGCGGTCAAGCACCTCAAGGTGCAGGACGTCATCATCATGGGGCACGCCTGCTGCGGCGGCATTCACGCGCTGGTGTCGGGCGGCGGCGACGAAGACCGCGACGAATTCATAGGCCCGTGGGTGGACGTGGCGCGTCACGCCCTGGAAAAGGTGGACGAAGCCATGCCCGGCGCGTGCGACGCCGACAGGGCCCGCGCCTGCGAACTGTGGAACGTGCGCCTTTCTCTGGACAACCTGATGACCTTTCCGTGGGTGAAAAGCGCGGTGGAGGAAGGCCGCCTTTCCCTGCACGGCTGGTACTTCGACCTGCAGAGCGGCGAGCTTCTGGAATACGACGCGGAACGTCAGGCCTTCCGTCCGCTGGTAGGGCATCCCCACGTGGGGAGAAATCCTGTATCTTCCCGCGGATGAACAGAAACATCATTGTCAATGGATTGTTTTCACAAGCGAAATTGCAGTCCTTCTTTCTCTTGTGATGCGGTTTGGGCATTGACGCGATGTCGATTTGCTTCTAAGGATAGTGGGAAAGGCTTTAGAACGTTTCACGACACCAGCATTCTTCTGCGCATCCGGACGATCAATGCCCGCCGCATCCGTCCGGATACGACGGTTGCGTCTGTCGCTTCGGCGCTGAAGCTGTTTCTCTACAAGCACAAGGAGGCATGGAGGTTTTATGCCCACGAAAATTCTGCATAAGGAAAAGCTGATTCCCGGGCGCACCAGCAAGCTCGTGCTGGACGCTCCGCAGATCGCCGCCACGGCCCGTCCGGGTCATTTCGTCATTCTCCGCGTGGATGAGAAGGGCGAGCGTTTCCCGCTGACCATTGCCGACACCGACAAGGAACACGGCACCATCACCATCGTGTATCTGGTGCTCGGCCGCTCCACCCAGATGCTTGAGGAACTCGAAGAAGGGCAGTACATCCACGACGTTTGCGGACCGCTCGGCCGCGCGACCAACATTCAGCGCTTTGAAGCGCCGAAGAAGGTCATCTGCGTGGGCGGCGGCACGGGCGTGGCCGCCATGCATCACATTGCCAAGGGCCATCACGAGGCCGGCAACTACGTCATTGCCTGCATCGGCGCGCGCAACAAGGATCTTCTGCTCTTTGAAAAGGAACTCTCCCTGTTCTGCGACGAAGTGCTTGTTTCCACGGACGACGGTTCCGAAGGCCAGAAGGGCATCGTGACCGATCTTGTCCGCAACCGCCTCGACAGCGAGGGCGGCAACATCGCCGAAGTGGTGGCCGTGGGCCCGGTGCCCATGATGCAGGCCGTGGCGGATCTCACCCGCGGCTACAACGTGCCCACCACCGTGAGCCTCAACTCCCTCATGGTGGACGGCCTCGGCATGTGCGGCGCCTGCCGCGTGACCGTGGGCGGCGAAATGAAGTTCACCTGCGTGGACGGTCCCGAATTCGACGGTCACAAGGTGGATTTTGCGGAACTGCGCAGCCGTCTCGGTTCGTTCCGTTCTCAGGAAGCCGTGGCCCGCGAGCATCATCGCTGCAACTGTTTTGAAAAGAAGGAGGCCTAGTCATGAGTCAGGAAGTCACCCGCGGGGCGAAGATTCCCCGTCATGATATGCCCTGCCAGGCTCCCGAGGAACGCATCAGGAATTTCAATGAAGTGGCCCTCGGCTACACCGCCGAGATGGCCCATGAAGAAGCCACCCGCTGCCTGCAGTGCAAGAAGCCCATGTGCCGCACCGGATGCCCCGTGGACATCGCCATTCCCGACTTCATCGCCGAAGTGGTGAAGGGCGACATCGACGAAGCGAGCCGCATCATTCACAAGTCCAGCAGCCTGCCCGCCGTGTGCGGCCGCGTGTGCCCTCAGGAAAAGCAGTGCGAAGGCAAGTGCATTCTCGGCAAGAAGGGGCAGCCCGTGGCCATCGGCCGTCTGGAACGCTTCGTGGCCGACCACGCCTCCGCCGAAAAGGCTCCCGAAATCAAGAAGGTCGGCCGCCGCGTGGCGTGCATCGGCTCCGGCCCCTCGTCCGTCACCTGCGCGGGCTATCTGGCCCGTCTCGGCGTGGACGTCACCATGTTTGAAGGTCTGCACGAGGCCGGCGGCGTGCTCATTTACGGCATTCCGGCCTTCCGTCTGCCCAAGGACGTGGTGGCTCACGAACTCGACGCCCTGCGCGCCATGGACGTGGACATCCGCCTGAACTACGTGGGCGGCCGCACCGTCACCGTGGACGGTCTGCTCAAGCAGGGCTACGACGCCGTGTTCATCGGCGTGGGCGCGGGTCTGCCGCATTTTCTGGGCGTTCCCGGCGAGAACTGCATCGGCGTGTTCTCGGCCAACGAATACCTCACCCGCGTGAACCTGGGCCGTGCGCATTCCTTCCCGGCCTATGACACGCCCGTGGCTCCCGGCAAACACGTCACCGTGTTCGGCGCGGGCAACGTGGCCATGGACGCCGCCCGTACCGCGCTGCGCCTCGGCGCGGAAAGCGTTCACATCGTGTACCGCCGCACCCGCGCGGAAATGCCCGCCCGCGGCGAGGAAATCGAACACGCGCTCGAAGAGGGCGTGAAGCTGCTGGAACTGGCCGCGCCCGTGCGCTTCATCACCGACGAGGAAAATCACCTCACCGGCGTGGAACTGCAGCGCATGGAACTCGGCGAACCCGACGCTTCCGGCCGTCGCCGTCCCCGTCCCGTGGAAGGACAGAACTTCATTCAGGAAACCGACCTCGCCATCGTGGCGCTCGGCACGCGCTCCAATCCGCTCATGCTGGACTGCACGCCCGGCCTCAAGCTCACGGATCGCGGCTACATCGCCGTGGATGAGAACGGCGAAACCTCCATTCCCAACGTGTACGCCGGCGGCGACATCGTGACCGGCGCGGCCACCGTCATTCTGGCCATGGGCGCGGGCCGTCGCGCCGCCCAGAGCATTGCCCGCAAGATGGGTCTGGAATAGACTTCGATCACAGCAACATGATCCGGGGCCGCTTTGCCGCAAGGCAGGGCGGCCCCGGCGCGTTGGGGCGTCGCTGCGCCGGGGCGGAAGAGGGCGAAGCGGCCGGCGTCCGCGTTGCGGGGAAAAACGGGGCGCAAAACTTTTTTGTATTGTTTTTCTGCTTCCGAAGCCGGGCGGAAAAGAGCGGAGCGCTGTCGGATTTCTCCGCTCGTCATTGCCGCGCGCAGGATGAAAAAAGACTATTAATCCGAAATGTTGTCCGTGAAAAATCGAAAAGTGGGCCCGAGATGAGCAAGCGGCGGCGCGGCGCTCTCTTTTGGGGGGCGTACGGGGGCGCAGAAGCGATGGCGGACAACGAACCTTTCTTGACATGTCGCCCCCCTATCCTTCATAGTGACAAGGATTATATGTTTGATTCCCGTGCCGGCGGCAGGCGTCTTTTCAAGCGCGACCGGCAGGAACATGAGGCAGGCTGAGCATTCAGCCTTTTTTCTGTACCTTTTGCCCGAAAGGAGTCGCCATGCTTCGTCGTCTTCTGTGCGCTCTTCTGCTGCCCGCACTGCTGTGCTCTTCCGCCATGGCCGCGGAAAAGCTCGTTGTCGCCACCAATCCCGAGTGGCCCCCCATGGAATTTCTTGACGACAACAAGAACATCATCGGCTACGACGTGGACATGTTCAAGGCCGTTGCCGCCGAGGCCGGCATGGAAGCCGAATTCAAAATGACCGCCTGGGACGGCATTTTCGCCGGCATCGCCGCAGGCAACTACGACGTCATCGCTTCCGCCGTGACCATCACGCCGGAACGCCAGCGCGCCTTTGCCTTCACCGTGCCCTACTACGACGTGCGGCAGATCGTCGTGCTGCGCAAGGGCGACTCCGCGTCGGGCTTTGCCGACCTTGCGGGCAAGGTGATCGGCGGCCAGATAGGCACCACCGGCATTTTCGTGGCGCAGAAGAGCGGCGTGAAGATGACCATCCGCGAATACGACAACGTGGGTCTTGCCATGCAGGACCTCCTCAACTCCCGCATCGACGCCGTGGTCTGCGACTCTCCCGTGGCGCTGTACTACGCCAACCAGAAGGAAGGCTTTTCCGATCAGCTGACCGTGGCCTTCCGCACCGAAGCCACGGAATCCTTCGGCTTCGTGGTGAGCAAGAACCGCAAGGATCTGGTGGAGCGCCTGAACAAGGGCATTGAAGCCGTGCGCGCCAAGGGCATTGAAGCCGAGATCATCCGCAAGTGGATGGGCGAATAGGTCGTCTCGCGGGAGACGTTCACTTTCAGTTCGGGATATTGTGAATCATGCGTGAGAATGAAGAAAACGGTCTTCCGGCCGGCATGGCCCCGGAGGGAAAGATAGAAGTTCCGGCGGGCGGCCTCGTGCTGCCCGATTCCGAGAAGGGCGGGATCGTCAACGCCTGGTCCCTGTCTCTGGTGGGCGCGGTGGTCGTGCTGACCGTGCTGTGTACGCTCTGGCCCGATCCGTATCTGGAAATCCTGCGCTTTCTGCCGGGCGGACTGGTCGTCACCTTCGAGGTGACCATTCTTTCCATCGTCTGCGCCATTCCTCTCGGACTCATCACCGGTCTCGGCAGGCTTTCGCACAATCGCGTCATCAACCTGATCGCGTCCACGTATGTGGAAATCATCCGCGGCATTCCGCTGCTCGTGCAGATTTTCTACATCTACTACGCGCTCGCGAAGTTTTTGCAGGTGAGCGGACTCACCTCCGCCGTCATCGCCATCAGCTTCTGCTACGGCGCGTACATGGGCGAAGTGTTCAGGGCCGGCATCATGGCCGTGCCCAAGGGACAGACCGAGGCCTCGCGTTCGCTGGGCTTCAACAAGGTGCAGACCATGATGTTCGTGGTGCTGCCGCAGGCGCTGCGCACCATCGTGCCGCCCGTGGGCAACGAATGCATCGCCATGCTCAAGGATACCTCGCTGGTTTCCGTCATGGCCATGCCCGACCTCATGCAGTTCGGCCGCAGCTTTGCCGCCAAGAGCTATCTGTACTTTGAGACCTACACCGTCATCGCGCTGATTTATCTCATCATCACGCTGCTGCTTTCCAAGGCGGTCAGCATTCTGGAATCCAGGCTGAACTACTATGACAAACGCAAATAATGCGGAGCCCATCATCCGCATCGAACACGTGTGGAAGTTCTTTGGCGAACTGCCCGCGCTCCAGGACGTCTCCCTGCACGTGTGGCAGGGCCAGCGCGTGGTCATCATCGGCCCGTCCGGTTCCGGCAAGTCCACCCTGCTGCGCTCCATCAACAGACTTGAGGAGATAAACAGCGGACTCATCGCCGTGGACGGCATCGACGTCAACGATCCGAACAACGACATCAACAAGATACGTCAGAATCTGGGCATGGTGTTCCAGCAGTTCAATCTGTTCCCGCACAAGACCGTGCTGCAGAACCTCACCATGGCTCCGTGCAAGCTGCGCGGCATGTCCAGAAAGGACGCCGAGGAACTCGCCCTCTCGCTGCTCAACAAGGTGGGCATCAGCGACAAGGCGAACGTGTATCCCGCCATGCTCTCGGGCGGTCAGCAGCAGCGCGTGGCCATAGCCCGCGCGCTCGCCATGCAGCCGGAACTCATGCTCTTCGACGAGCCCACCTCGGCGCTTGATCCCGAAATGGTGGGCGAAGTGCTGGACGTCATGGTGAACCTCGCCCGCGACGGCATGACCATGATATGCGTCACCCACGAAATGGGCTTTGCCCGCACCGTGGCCGACGTGGTGGTGTTCATGGACAAGGGGCAGATTCTTGAAGTTGGTTCGCCGGAAGACATCTTTGAACGTCCGCAGCATCCGCGCCTTCAGCAGTTTTTGAATCAGGTGCTCTGAACGCAGTCGCTTTGCAGAGAAAATAACTCGGGCCTCTTCCTTCGGGAAGGGGCTCTTTTTTTGCGCTTTGGCGTAAGTTTTTATTTATCTGTCGAACATGTTTTGCTTTTTGTTCTTTAATGACGCGTCAATAAAACGTATCCGCATGAAGGTAGTCTTGTCATAATTGTTAATTGATTGCCATTTTCATGAAATATTTGTATTATAGAGATAACACTAACAGTTGAATGACGGGGAATGCGGAGCCTGATTTGTCTGTAGAAACGAGGTTTTGGCGTTCGTGATTTTTCAGAGAAACAGCAGTATTTTTCATGTATTATTGGCATTTTGGTCTTTATCATGAATAGAAGGGCCGCACGTCGACCGTACAGTATCGGAAAGGAGGAATTTGGACATGGCCAAGTATATCATGGCATTGGATGCGGGTACCACGTCGAACCGCTGCATCCTGTTCAACGAGAAAGGGGAGACCTGCAGCGTCGCGCAGAAGGAGTTCACCCAGTATTTCCCGCATCCGGGCTGGGTTGAGCATGACGCCATGGAAATATGGCTCACCCAGTATGCCGTGGCGGCCGAAGCCCTGGCGAAAATAGATGCCACCGCCGAGGATATTGCCGCCATAGGCATCACCAACCAGCGCGAGACCACCATAGTGTGGGACAAGGAAACGGGAGAGCCCATCAGTCACGCCATCGTGTGGCAGGACCGCCGCACCGCCGAATATTGCGACAGCCTGCGCGCCAAGGGTCTCACCGAGTCCTTCCGCGCCAAGACGGGCCTTGTCATTGATCCGTATTTTTCCGGCACGAAGATCCGCTGGATTCTGGAAAACGTGCCCGGCGCCCGCGAAAAGGCCGAAGCCGGACAGCTGCTCTTCGGCACCGTGGAAACCTGGCTCATCTGGAAGCTCACCGGCGGCAAGGTGCATATTACCGACTACTCCAACGCCGCGCGCACCATGCTGTTCAACATCGTCGACCTGAAGTGGGACGAGGAAATCATGGCCGAGATGGGCATTCCTGCGTGCATGCTTCCCGAGGCCCGTCCGTCGAGCTGCGTGTACGGTGAAACCGTGCAGGAACTCTTCGGCGGGGCGATTCCCATTGCTGGCGCGGCGGGCGATCAGCAGGCCGCGCTCTTCGGTCAGACCTGCTTTGAGCCCGGCGAGGCCAAGAACACCTACGGCACGGGCTGCTTCATGCTCATGAACACCGGCGAGAAGCCCATCTTCTCCAAGAACGGACTGGTCACCACCATCGCCTGGGGCCTGGACGGCAAGGTCAACTACGCGCTGGAAGGCTCCATTTTCGTGGCGGGTTCGGCCATCCAGTGGCTGCGCGATCAGCTGCGCGTCCTGGATGCGGCTTCCGATTCCGAATACTTTGCCAACAAGGTGAGCGACACCAACGGCTGCTATGTGGTGCCCGCCTTCACCGGTCTGGGAGCGCCGCACTGGGATCCCTACGCCCGCGGAGCCATCGTGGGTCTGACCCGCGGCGTGAACCGCTATCACATCATCCGCGCCACGCTGGAATCTCTGGCCTATCAGACCTATGAGGTGCTGGGAGCCATGGAAGCCGATTCCGGCATCAAGATGACCGCCCTCAAGGTGGACGGCGGCGCTTCCGCCAACGATCTGCTCATGCAGATGCAGGCCGACATCAACCAGGCTCCCGTCAACCGCCCCGTGTGCGTGGAAACCACGGCCATGGGCGCGGCGTATCTGGCCGGTCTGGCCGTGGGCTACTGGAAGAACAAGGAAGACGTCATCCGCAACTGGGCCAGCGACAAGGTGTTCGGCCCCAAGATCACCCGCGTGGAGCGCGACAAGAAGGTGCGCGGCTGGAAGAAGGCCGTGAAGTGCGCCTACGACTGGGCCCGCGAAGAGGACTAGTCTCTCCTTTCCCATTCTGAAACGACACGGATGCTGAACGGGCGTCTTTGGTCGAGAGGGCAGGCCGCAAGGCCTGTCCCTCCCGGCCGAAAGCAGAAAACGACCCGGGTCTCCGTTTTCGTCCCTTGTTCATGGCGCGGGGCGTTCTTTCCCCTTGTCATACCGAGAAAGAATTCCTCCTCTTCATTCATCCTGAAACCCTGTTTGTGAGCTTCTTATGCCGTATCTTGCTGAATTTTTTGGAACAATGATTCTGATTCTTCTCGGTGACGGCGTTGTGGCCAACGTCAATCTGAACAGGTCCGGCATGAAGGGCGCCGGAGCCGTGCAGATAACCTTTGCCTGGGGTCTGGCGGTCATGCTTCCGGCGTTCACCTTCGGCGCGGCGTCCGGCGCGCACTTCAATCCCGCGCTCACCGTGGCTCTGGCCGCGGGCGGCTATTTCAGCTGGAGCATGGTGCCCGGCTACTGCATCGCGCAGATGGCCGGAGCCTTTGTCGGCGCATGCCTCGTGTATGCGCTGTTCAAGGACCAGTTCGACGCCACCGACGATCCCAACATCAAGCGCGGCGTGTTCTGCACTTCGCCCGCGGTTCCCAACCGTTTCCGCAACATGCTCAGTGAAATCATCGGCACCTTCGTGCTCGTCTTCGCCATTCTGGGCCTCAATCAGGTGCCCAACATGCCCGGCGGCGTGAACTACATTCTGGTGTTCGGCATCATCGTGTCCATCGGCATGAGCCTCGGCGGACTCACCGGCTACGCCATCAATCCCGCCCGCGACCTCGGGCCGCGCCTCGCACACACCGTGCTGCCCATTCTCGGCAAGGGAAGCTCGCACTGGGATTACGCCGTGGTGCCGCTCGTCGGCCCCATGATCGGCGGCCTTATTGCCGTGTGCCTGTACAACATGCTGCCCTGGATGAAGTAGCCCCGCGGATCACCGTGCATGAAAAAGAGCCGACCTTTGGGTCGGCTCTTTGCGTTTGTCATGAGGGCAGCCTGCGTGTCGCCGCGGCGCTAGTCCACGGATACGGAGGAGAAGTCCAGATCAGGGAAGGCAACCGGCGCCTTGCGGTGTTTGGTGGCCTGTTCGTAGGCATAGCCCATGCCTATGAGAAGCTCTTCGCTGAAGGGAGCGCCCATGAGTTCCACGCCGACGGGCACGCCTTCGGGCGCGGTGGGCGTGACGGAGGAGAATCCGCCGGGCAGCGTGATGGCGGGCAGTCCGGTGACGGAAGCCATGAGACCGTTGCGTTCGGCCTGACCGCGCTTGTCGTTGGTCTGCACCACGAGGATGGACTGCAGCGGATACAGGAAGGCGTCGATGTGGTGGTCGGCCATGTACTTCACGACAAAGTCATGCAGACGGGCGTTTTTGGCAAGACGGGCCCTGTATTCCGGGTTGTCGGCCGGATTGACTTCGGCGGCCTTGGCGGCCATGTCCCTGGCCACGGAGGGCGTGATCAGGCCCGTGGCCACGTATTCCTTCGTATTCTTGACGGGAGCGGCCTTGCCGAGTTCCTTCAGATAGTTGTCGAGCGAAATGCTCTGTTCCCAGCGCTGCACGTCGTTGTTCTTGATGAGATCGGAAACCCGAAGTTCGGGAATGTCCACGGTCATCACTTCGGCGCCGAGTGCCTTGAAGTCGTTGACGGCGGCTTCCATGACGCGGCGCACGTCGGGATCGTGGCCGAGATTGGTGGCGAGAAGGGCGATTTTTTTGCCCTTGACGGCGTTGCCGCTGAGGGCGCGGGTGTAGTCGGGAATCTTTTTGTCCTTCATGACGGCGGTGGAGGCGTCGGCGGGATCATAACCGGCCATGACGCCGAGCAGAATGGCGGCGTCGGTCACGCTGCAGGCGATGGGGCCGCCCTGATCCTGAAATTCCGAGCAGGGAGAAATGCCCGTGCGGCTGACGAGGCCGCGCGTGGGACGTATGCCCACCAGGCTGTTGGCGCTCGATGGCGAACGGATGGAGTTCACCGTGTCGGAACCGGTTCCGGCCGTGGCGAAGTTGGCGGCCACGGCTGCGCCGGTGCCGCCGGAGGAGCCGCCGGGCGTGCGCGTGAGATCGTAGGGGTTGAGGGTCTGACCGCCCATGGAGCTGACGGTCATGCCGTGGTTGGCCAGTTCCGTGAGGTTGGCCTTGCCGATGATGACGGCTCCGGCCTCGCGGAGCTTCTGCACGGTGAAGGCGTCGCGGTTCGGTTGCAGATCCTTGAAGGCCAGCGCGCCGCTGGTGGTCTTCATGTCGCTGGTGTCGTAGTTGTCCTTGAGCACGATGGGAATGCCGTGCAGCGGACCGACGGCCTTGCCGGAGGCTCTTTCGGCGTCCTTCTGTCTGGCGACCTCAAGGGCGGCGGGGTTGACGGTGATCATGGAGTTGAGGCAGCCGTCGTACACCTGGATGCGGCGCAGATAGTAGCGGGTGAGCTGTTCGGAAGTCAGGGAACCGTCGCGCATCTGCGCTTCAAGCTCGGGAATGCTCTTTTCAAAAATAGGGGAAGCAGCCATGGCGGATGAAGAAAGTAACAGGGTCATGCAGGAAGCATACAGTAAACTTTTGATCATGGAAATCCTCTTTTCTGTTGAGGATGAAGGATGCCTTCCTTTTATGCAAAAGTCGTGCCGACATGCGTAACGTACTTGAAAGAAAAGATTTTTCTATCATGATCGAAATTTTTGGTACGGATATATATCAATAAAAAGACTCCCCTGCGGACGACTATGGCCGCAGAGGAGTCTGTTGCAGGGGTTGGCGAAGAGGAAACAATTTTGTATCCGCAGCCGGGGCGTTATGCCATTATCATAACGCTCGCCACGGGGGGGAAAAGAGGAGGGCGTCACCACCAGTAGAGGGGATAGCGGCGTGAATGGGGAATGTTGTTCACGATGAGGGCGATGAACAGCATGATGCAGGCTCCGGTAAGGCAGGGAACCAGCGCGTACCAGTAGCCGAGCTGACGGATGCCTTCGCCGCCGGTCACGGCGATGAGGGCCGTGGCGCCTCCGGGCGGATGCAGGGTTCCGGTCATGAGCATGACGGCGATGGCCGTGGATACGGCAAGGCAGGCGGCAAGCCATGTGGTGTCGGGAAAGAGCAGGCCCACGGTGACGCCGGTGAGCGCGGAAACGAAGTGGCCGCCCACCAGATTGCGGGGCTGGGCCAGGGGGCTCTGGATGGCGCCGAAGGCGAGCACCGCCGACGCGCCGAACGATCCGATGAGCAGGGGAAATCCCGTGCTTCTGGTTACGTAGCGCTCCAGCAGGGCGATAAGGGCGATGGAAAGGCAGCTTCCGAACCAGGAGAGCAGAATTTCCTTTCCGCAGACGCGGGGCGGCGTTTCTCCGCCTCCGCGCATTTTTTTCAATACGCTGGTCATGATTCCTCCGGCCGGATTGTTGTCCGGCAGCGGAAGAACCGTAGGAAAAAACGGGCGCAAAGGCTGTGTCCACGGGCACAACCTGCCCGAAAACAGACGCGTCGTCGCCCATATCCGGGAAGTCCGGGGGGCGTCGGAGAGGCCGGGAAGGCGGCGCGAAGGACCGGGTGGCATTCGGGTGCGCTGATGAGCGGTGCGCGGAAAACCGGGGAGCGGCGGAGGCGAGGAAAAGGCTGCGCACGCTGTTGCGTGGAAAAGGGGCAGGCGTCTTGCGCTTCAAGCCTGCAAAGCGGGCGCGTCACCCGGCAGGGCTCAGCAGGGATTCGGCGAGCGGAAGCTGCCCGAAAGTCCGTCTTCGGCGAGGCGGACGCGGAGAAGACTTCGGCGTGCTGCTGGCGGGGGCGGCGGCGCTGGGCATGCGTCAGGTGCGAGAGCTCCGGGCCTTCCGTGCGGTGAGGGAAAACGCGCGGCGGGAACAGGCGTTCCCGGTCGGTTTGACTTTCGGTTCGGCTTCATGCAGCGTCTGTCTTTTCAAGGAGGAATCGAGCATGTCGGAGAACGGAAACGTGCGTCTGGTCAGGGCTGCTTCGGAAGAGCTGCACGACGTGGCAAGGGCGTTGCAGGAAGCCTTTGCGCCTGCCGTGCGCGAAGCGTTCGGGCCGCGGAATTATGGCCCCATACCTCCGGATGAGGATGTGTGGGCTTCGTTCCGCGCGCCCGGAGCGCAGGTATACCATATTGTTCGGAACGAGGAGCGCGTTGGAGGCGCGGTGGTCAGGATAGATGAGAAAAGCGGATGCAACGCTCTGGAGCTTTTCTTCATTTCTCCGGCCTTTCACGGCAGGGGGCTGGGGCTGGCCGCCTGGCGGGCCATAGAAGCCATGTATCCGCAGACGAAGGTTTGGGAAACCGTGACGCCGTACTTTGAAAAGCGCAACATTCATTTTTACGTGAACAGGTGCGGATTTCACATTGTGGAATTTTTCAATGCTCATCATCGGGATCCCGATGTGGAGGCGCCGCTGTGCCCGGACGGCCTGCCCCTGCCGGGCATGGACGAGTATTTCCGCTTTCAGAAAATCATGGGCGGCGTCGAGGCGTCGGATCCGGCGTTCGGGGCAGCGTCCGCCGACGATGGTCAGAAAATCTGACGCGGGGCTGCGGAGGCGCTGACGTCGTTTTCTGGCGCGGAGGGTCCGGCGGGCATGCGTGAGGAGACCGCTCCGGGCCCGCCGCCGGGTGCGGGAAAAGGCGCGGCGAAAGAGCCCGGAGGCCCCGATCAGCGCACGGTGAGGCGGGGCAAGGCGCCCTGAAGAGATGAACGGCGCAGGCGAGGCGATGACGCCTGAGCTTTCCCGGCCTCTACAGGGTG
>NZ_DBMAHT010000036.1:0-19457 GCF_057866825.1 Mailhella sp. | reverse complement strand
TCGTAGGCGCGCGTGAGCGTGTTGCGCTCCGGGTCGATGCCTTCCGTGTCGCATGTCACGCGGATGCCGCGCTCCCGCTGCGCCAAGGAGAAGGTCAGCTCGTCCCGCGGTTCAGAGGCCGGAACAAACAGCGTGCGCAGTTCGTGATAGCCGTTCGGCAGCTTTCCCGTGATGAAAAGAAAAAGATTGATCTTGCAGCCGGCGTACACCGTTTCCGTCCGCCCGGACGGCAGCGGGGACGCCGAAACGCTTTTTTCGTTCATACGCGCTCCGAATGGGATGCCGAAAAAGACATCAGCCGACGATTTCCGCCTGAATGGACGCCCTGCCCGGCAGCGCGTCGGCCATGGATGCCGCGGCGCACTGCGCGGCGGAAAGCGCCAGCACTCCGGCCGCGGGGCCGTCTTCCGCACTTGATTCCGCCACGAGACGCCCTTCTTCCGCACGGCAGGAAAGCGTCACGCGGCAGGAAAGCCTGCGCCCCGCCGCCACGGCTTCGGCCGCGGCAAGGCCGTCTCTGCGGGCCTGCTCAAGCGCATTCTCACCCGCCGCGCCACGCAGGCTCTCCGGCAGAGGCCCGGCAAACGAGGCAAAGGCCCGCGCGCAGACCGCGCGCGTTTTTTCTTCCACGCCTCCGGCCTCCACGGCGTTCAGAATCACGCGCAGCACGCCGTCAAGATCAAGATCGGAAGTATCGACGATAATTGCGTCCTCGGCGGGGCGCAGAGGATCCACCGCCCGGCCTCTGTCCTGGGCGTCGCGCTCCTCAATGCCGCGCTGAATTTCCTCCAGCGTGGCGCCGTTCAGCGCGCCGCGGGCTTCAAGCTCCAGGTAGCGGCGACGGGCCCGCACTTCGGGTCTGGCGTCCAGAAAAAACTTGTGCCTGGCTCCGGGAAACACGCGGGTTCCCATGTCGCGGCCTTCGGCCACCAGCGAACACCCTTCGCCGAGCGCGCGCTGCGCGCGCTGAAGCTCCTCGCGCAGCACGGGCAGACGCGCCACCAGCGAGGCCAGACGTCCGGCCCGCTCCGTGCGTATCTCCTGCCCCACGGGCTCCCCGTTGCAGCAGAGCACCGGCGCGGCGTCGTCGCCCCGCGCTTCCAGCGAAAAACGATACTCACGGCATTTGGCGCGCAGGCGCTGCTCGTCCATGTCCGCGGCCGCCGCGCCGAGGCGCAGCCCCAGCGTGCGGTACATGGCTCCGGTGTCGAGATACGCTATGCCGAGCGTTGCCGCCAGCCTGCGGGCCAGCGTGCTCTTGCCCACCCCGGCGGGGCCGTCCATGGTGATGACGCCGAACGATACGGTCATCTCAGACCCCCAGAATGTCGTGCATGAGGGACAGGAACAGCTCATTCTCCTCATCGGTGCCCACGCTCACGCGCAGGCGGTCGGGCAGATGATAGCTGCCGAGCGCGCGGATGATGACGCCGCGCTTCAAAAGTTCGCCGTGCAGCGCCTTGGCGTCCATGGAGCCTTCCGGCAGGCGGAACATGATGAAGTTCGACAGGCTCGGCGTCACGTCGCAGCCCATGGCGCGCAGCTCACGGGTAAGGCGCGCGCGGCCGCGCTTCACGAGCTCTTCGGTGCGCTCGCGGAAGGATTCGTCGGCCAGGGCGGCCAGGGCGGCTTCTTCGGCCAGAATGTTCAGCGAGAACGGCAGACGCACGCGCCACATGTAGTCGGCAATGGCCGGGGGCAGAATGGCGTAGCCGATGCGCAGACCGGCCAGACCGTACACCTTGGAGAAGGTGCGCATGACGGCCACGTTGGGCAGACGGTCGAGCCGCGAAAGTATGGAGTGCTCGGGACCGGCGAATTCCATGTAGGCTTCGTCCACCACCAGCAGGCAGGCCGGAGGCAGCGCGCGGGCCAGCGCTTCGAGATCGTCCGGCGAGGCGACGCGGCCGGAAGGATTGTCGGGCGAGGTGATGATGACGAGCGTGGTGTTTTCATCCACCAGCTTGAGCAGGCCGTCGAAATTGAAGGTGAAGTCGGGATTCAGCGGAGCCTGACGCAGTTCCACGCCGGCCATCTTCGCCTGCGTGGGGTACAGACCGAAGCAGGGGCGGAAGGCCACGGCGTTGTGAACGCCGGGCACGGCGCGCACGCGGAACAAAAGGTCGATGACTTCGTCGGAGCCGTTGCCCACGAAGATGCGCTTCGGATCCACGCCGTAGAAGGAAGCCAGCGCCTTCACCAGCCTCGGGTTGCCCGACTGCGGATAGCGGAAGGCCTCTCCGGCGCAGTCTGCAATGACCTTGCGCACGCGGGGCGACACGCCCAGCGGATTTTCGTTGCTGGCCATCTTGACGACGCGGGAAAGCCCGTAGCGCTCGGCGATTTCCGCAATGCTGAGCCCGGGCTCGTAGGATTCAAACGTCGCCACTTCGGGGCGGACGTCGTTGAATGAGGTGAAGGGAAGTGTCATGGCGAATCCTCGGATCAAACAAGGTGCAGATGATGAAAAGGCGGACGCCGCCTCGTGCAGAAAAAACAGCGTTTGCCGCGTCGCCGGATGTCGGCGAACATTTGAACTCCGACGCGAAAACCCCGCGCGGCCTCAACCAAAACCGCAGGCGGCCCCGGCAAAAAGCGACATGTTGCGCCACGCCCCGAACGTCGGGTCAGGTCGAGCGCCCGGAAAGCCCCCGCATGCGGGAGAGCATCCGTCTTTCGCCGAAGCGAAGAGGCAAGGCGTGCCGGAACGCCGCCCGAAAGCTCGCCGCCTCGAGGAAAAGAACGCCTGCGCGTCCTTTCTGCGGGCATGCCGCCCGCGGCATGCGACAGAGCGGCGTCAGGCCGGGCATCCGGCATGTTCAGGCCGCCCTGCTCTCTGGCGCAGACTGCGCGCGGAAGCCGACGGGCCCGACGCGCCGGGCAGGCGGACGAACCTCGCTTCTGCGCGGTCGCTCAGCGTCTGCGCGGTCAAAAAGCGTGCCCGCAGGCCGAGCATGGCTCCAAAAAGGGAAAAGAGCAACAAAAAGGGCTTTCCTCTCCCGGACAAAGCCGCAAAAGGAAAGCCCTGTTTATGTTCATGGGGAAGCGTTAATCCTTGTACATCGCGCCGCCGGTGTAGTTGTCGGAAGGACGAATGGTCAGAACCGGCACATGGGAGTTCTTCACGACGCGCTCGGCCACGGAGCCGAACAGGATGCGGTCGATGCCCTTGCGTCCATGGGTGCCCATGACGATGAGGTCGGCGTCTTCCTTGGCCGCGATTTCAAGAATTTCTTCGGCAGCGTAGCCGACCACGACCTCGGCCTTGGTTTCCACGCCTTCAAAGTTTTCAGACACAAACTGCGTCATGGCCTTTTCCGCGCCGGAAACGATCTCACCGACAAAGCTGTCGATGGTGTTCGGCGGAACATGGAAACCCGTGTACTGAGTCAGCGTAGGGGCCGCATACACTGCCACGATGCTGGCATGCATGGCCTTGGCCAGCATGCAGGCGTATTCTGCCACTGTCTTGCTGTGCTCGGAAAGGTCCAACGCACATATGATCTTCTGCAGCTTTGGCATATTGCCTCCTGTGTTTCAGTGTCCGAGGCGGAATGCCGCCCAAACATGAATTTAACATAAGTGCTTTCTTTCAAAGTTGCAAGCTCTGAGGCTCGAAAAAAAACCAGTCATTCCCCGGTTTCACAGTCGGGCGGCCTCGGCGCGCATTTCTTCCACAATCTGCGCGGCGGCTTCCACATCGCCTTCTTCCCACGCGGCCCGGAAACAGCGGGCCATGTCGGCCAGCGTGTGCATGCCGTATCTGTCGGCAACGAGGGAAAGCTCGCGGGAGCCGCTGCGTATGGCCTGCACGTCGCCGTGAAGAAGCGCGTCGGAAATACGGTTCAGCCCGGCGCTGATGACCTCCGCAGGTGCCGTCACGAGCTCCGCGTTCTCTTCCGAAGAAGCGGCGTCACCCGTTTTTTCCGCGTCGTCCGACGGCAGGGCCGCCGCGTCAACGGCGTTCGGCTCAGCCATCTCTGCCTCGCCGCGACTCTCTTCCGCTTCGTACTCCGCCTTTTCGGAAGGCTCCGCGCCCGCCTCGGGCGCTTCGCCTTCGGCGCGAATCAGCGAGGCGTCGAGCTCGATGAACTCCGCCGCATCGCTTTCGTCCGGCACTCTGTCCTCAACGCGAAGCTCATGCACGTCGCTCTCATCAACGAGCACCTCTTCGACCAGCAGTTCCACCACCTCGCCTTCCGCTTCGGCGGCAGATTCCGGCGCAGGACGCAGAGCGCCCGCAGGCCGCGCTTCTTCCGCACGCTTTGCCTGCATGGCATCCCCGGAGCCCGCCTCGGACTCAGGAGGCGTCGGCCCGTTTTCCGGCAAAGGCGAGCCCTTCACTTCCAGCGGCCTTTCCGCCCTGTCGCGTCCGTGGAACAGCGACGAGAGCCAGCCCTTCTTCTCCGGCTTTTCGGAAGCGGAGGTCTCCTGCACCTGAGCGCTCTGGGCGCTCTCCTGCGCTTCAACCGGCATGTTTTCCGCTTCCGTTGCCGTTTCGCCCATCTTCGGCGCGCTCTGCGCGGGCGCGGCAGGCGAAGGTGCGCGGCGCACGGCCTTGGGCTGCATGCGCCCGGAGCCGGAATGCGCTCCCGCCAGCACCGCCGCCAGCGTAACGCGCTGCGTGCTCAGCACAGGCCGCGCGGACGTCGGCGAAAGGAGCCAGCGCGTCATGGCCCGCAGATCCTTGCGCACCACGGGCAGCAGCAGCGATTCATCGCAGCCTGCCTTGGCCATGCGCTCGGCCTGCATGTCGTCGCGGGCCAGCAGAAGGAACGGCGCCGCAGGCAGCGACTGCTCGCCCTCGAACATGCGGATGGCCGCAAGACCCTGCACCATGTCGTCCTCACCGAGCGCGCCGTCGAACACCACCAGCGAGGCGGGCGAGGCCGCATAAAGCGCCGCCGCCTCTTCGGCGTCCCTGGCTTCCCAGATCGCGCAGTCCATGTCGGAAAGGTAGTGCGCGTACAGCTGACGGCTCAGGCCGTCGGGCGAGGCCAGAATGACGATTTTGCCTTCCGCAGGAGCCCTGCCCTCGGCGGGCGGCATGGAGCGTTCGGTCACGCCGTCGCTCTCCATGGCCGTGCATTCCATGCTGAAGGAAAGTTCCATGCCCTGCGGCGTGCTGTCGACGAACAGATCGCCGCCGTGGGCGGAAGCCAGCTCCCAGGCGCGGGCAAGCAGCGCGCTCTGTCTGCCGCGAGGCGGAACCGCCTCGCCGTTGTCTGAAACGGTGAACTGCAGGTGACCCGGATGCGTGCTCTCGGCGCTGCGGCGCACGTGCAGACTGACCGCGCCGTGCGACGAAGCCCGAACCGCATCCGCAAGGAGCAGCGTGAGCAGGGTGGTCAGACGCGCGGCGTCGCCCCGGAACTTCTGCCCTATCTGCGGAGCCACGTACCAGGCCAGACCGAGGCCCTTTTTCTCCGCCTCGTCGAACACCGAGGCAAACACCTTCTGAATGACCTGCCGCAGCTCGAACACCTGACTCGACGCCTCCGGCAGCGCGGCCGCGGAAGGAAGATCCAGCGCGCTTTCCGAAAGTCTGCGCGCGGCGGCCGTCATGGCGTCGGCATGGGTCATGATGTCCACCTTGTCCTTCTTGTCCACTCCGGCGCGGGAGAGGGCAAGATCCAGACGGCAGGCCTCGTCGAAAAGCTCCTCCACCGTGCCCCGGAAGGCGCGGCGAAGCGCCGCAAGACTGTTGTCCTTATAGGTGTTGGCGCGCGTCTCGCCGCTGCGGCGCGGAGAGGCGTCCAGCGAAAGTTCCGGCTCCGGCGCGGGCGCGTCGCGATGCGGCGCGGCAGAAGCCAGAAACAGCAGTCCCGCGGCCTCGCCCGCCTGCACGGCCAGTCCCCACCAGGGACTTTCCAGACCATGCAGCAGGCCCCACAGCGAAACCACCGCGCCGCCGCCCATGGACAGGCAGGCCAGCGTGAACGGTCCGCCGCCCTGCACTCCGCGGAACATCAGCACCACGGCAGGGAACAGGCACAGCAGCGCGGCCAGCGGCCACAAGGGCAGCAGTCTTGCCGTCCAGGCCATGCCCGGCAGCAGCGGCACGATGGCCGCACACGCGCCGGGCAGTGCAAACAGCAGAAAAAGCGTATCCACAAACGGCGAAGCCACGCGCGTGCGCATGAGAACGCGCCCCGCGTGCGGCAGCATGAACAGCGCCACGCCCGCCGCAAACATGCCGGGAAACGACCACGTGCCCACGCTGCCCGAAGGCGTGGCGGGCACGCCCCAGCCTATCTGCGCCATGGCGGCAAAGGCGAGCACGCCCGTCCAGAAACGGCCCTCGCCGCGCTCCGTCACGCTGAGCAGCAGGCAGAGAAATCCCAGAAGCGCCAGCGCGGCCAGAGAAAACAGATGCCCCAGCCTTTCCGGCGAATCCATGACGGCATGCGGAGAACAAAGCGCCGGAGAAAACCACAGACCCGGCAGACCGTTCAGACGCAGCAGCACCTGCCCCTGACGCCCGGCGGACAAGAGATCGTACACGCCGAAGGACTCGGCCTGCACGCTCTGCCACGTTCTGCCGTCGGCGGAAATCCAGGCCGACACCCCCGCGGGTATCTGCGAGCCCAGATTGAGCCAGAGCGTGTGCGGCGCAGAATCCTTCACGTCCGCAAGATCGAGATGCAGCCACAGCGCGCCCGTCTCGCGGGAAAGCACGCTCACGGCGTAGGGCGAAAACTCGTTCAGACGGGCCGCCGCGGCGCTCTGATCGAGCGTGCCGCTTTTGTCCAGCAGCATGGACAGCGAAGAGCGCACCCCTATCCGCACGGCGGAAGAGCGCTTCTCCGCCGGCGGCGGCGACAAGGGCTGCGGTTCCGCCCGAATGGTCACAGGATCGGGAACCACCACGGCAGGCGCGGGATCGGCAATGACGGCCCCTTCCTGCTCCGTTTCGGCAAGCAGCGGAAAAGGCAGGCAGAGAATCATCCACAACGCCGCCGGCACCGCCGCGACGCGGATATGAGAAAACAAAAACCGAAACATGACAATCCCGTATGATTACTTCGTGATGTGGTCTCGAACAGGCTTGCCCGCAGGATCGGTGGCGTCGGGATAACGTTCAAGCACGCGCTTCCACAGAGGCTGCGCGTCGGCGGCGCGGCCCATGCCTTCCATGAGCCACGCGCCGTGAACCAGCGCGGGCGCAAAGGAAGGATCCAGCTTCAGCGCCTGCTCGTAGGCTCGCAGCGCCACCACCTTCCGGCCGTGCGCCTCAAGCTGAAGCGCGGCGTCCACCACGATTTCCGGCATGATTCTGCTCAGCTCCGCGCCGCTCGACAGCGTGAGTCCGGGATACTCCCGCAGCACGGACTGCCAGAACTCCACGGCCTGCTCCGGCTGCTCCAGATCGAGCATCATGGTCACGCCCTTGTTGAATATGGCATTCCGGTGGCCGGGATGATCCTTGAGCGCCTGATCGTAGCATTCCACGGCGCGGGCGGGCTCGCCCTTCATACGATACATGCTGCCCATGTCGGTGCGCACGTCGGCGTTGCCCGGCTCAAGACGCAGCGACGCCTGATAGGCTTCAATGGCCCCGTCGGCATCGCCCGCGTCGAA
The DNA here is from genome assembly GCF_057866825.1 of Mailhella sp. NCBI lineage: Bacteria > Pseudomonadati > Thermodesulfobacteriota > Desulfovibrionia > Desulfovibrionales > Desulfovibrionaceae > Mailhella > Mailhella sp. The sequence goes on along the minus strand of NZ_DBMAHT010000036.1, from coordinate 11,876 downwards.
GCAGGCGTTGCCGAGCTTGGTCCAGGCGTCGGCGCTGTCGGGATTCTGACGGGCCTCGTCGCGCAGATGACCGATGTGCTGGGCCTGCGCCTCGGCCGTTGAGGCATTGGTCGAGGCTGGGGCGGCGGGAGCCGCCTCGGGGGCAGGCGCGGGAGCCGCCGCCGTCACGCTCCGGCTCACGGCTCTGTGCTCCGCCACCATGTTTCCGCAGGCAAAACCGGCGACAAACGTCACCGCACACAGAATGACCGCGGAACTCACAAGCATGGTGCCGCGGGACTTTTCATTTTTCATGGCATGTCCTTTTTCTTGTCGCGTCCTAGAGCACACGGGTCACGGTCCAGCCTTCGGCTCCGGCCACGGCCTCGGCGTCGGCTCCGCCGAGCACGCAGGGCACGGCCTTCTTCAGAGCCGCGGCCAGGTACGGCGCGAAATCATGAAAATCGGACAGCCGCGTGGCAAGAATTTCCTCGCGGATGCGCTGACGCTCCTCGTTCGTCTCTCCGGTCATGTACCGGGAAAACGCGGTTGCGCCCTTCGCTCCGGGCAGCATGTAGGCGTCCACGTCGCCGATGGCTCCCACCACCGCGCGGGTGACGTCCGCGTCGGAAAGACGCAGATTGCCCAGATAATCCGCCGTTTCGCGATACACGCGCAGCGTGTTCTCCACGTTGGGATCGCGGTAGGAGGCAAAGGTGAACGCGCCCGTGGCGCGGCCGTAGCGGGCAAAGCAGCCGTAGGCTCCGCCCTGCACGCGCACGCGGTCCCACAGGTAGCCCATGCGCAGATGCCGCAGAATCACCGCCTGCGCTCCGCTGTAGCGGTAGCCGACCTCCTTCAGATTCAGGCCGAGGCCCACGTAGTTGACCTGCGCGGGAATGCTCAGAAGCTCGGAGCCGGGCAGCGCGTCGAATTCCGGCGCGCACACCGGCACTTCGCGGTCGGGCAGTTCGGCAACCAGCGCTTCCAGCGCTCCGCGCGCCGCGGCAAGGAGCGAGGCGTCCGCCGTCATGTCGATCTTCACGCCGCCCCGGCGCACGATGCACTCATGCAGCGCAAGAAGATCGGCGCGCACAAGCTCCCATTCCGTATCCAGACGATGAATGAGATCACGCACATAGAAAAGTTCGCTCACGCCGTTCATGGCTTCGGAAATGCGTCCGGCCAGAGAAAGGCGACCGCTCAGACGGGTGTTCACCAGCGTGTGCCCCGCAGGCACCGCGGCCTGCTCCATGCGGGCCTTCTCCTCAAGCGCCATCTGCGTGAAGCGCTCGCGGTTGTCGAAGTCGGGCTCCGTGAGAATTTCCCGCATGAGGTCGGTCATGCGCTCCACCTTTTCCGCCGTGCATTTGCCGGACAGCGTAAGCAGGCACACCGGCGAAGCGTCGGCCACGCGCGCCAGCACCACGGCTCCCGCGCCGAGGCTGCCGGTATGCGCCGAAATTTCAAAGCCGAGCTGAACGTAATCGCTGCGCTTCGTGCCGAGCTCGGTCAGCGCGCGGGCGTACAGCGGCACGAGCGGCAGAAGACGCGAAGGCACGCCAGCAAGATCAAAGGACAGTCCGGCGTAGAGAATGCCCATGGTGTCGAGTTCGTGCGTCACCACGTCAAGGGCGTTTTCCCGCTCCACCTTACAGGGAATGACCGCGTTCTGCACGGGCAGATCCTGCTTGCCGAGGCTCGGCACGGTATCGAGCGCCTCCTGAGAATCGGGCGTCTGCTGGGCAAGGCGCAGCGCCGCGGCAATGCCGACCACCTCTTCGCGCTCCTTTTCGCTCATGCCGTCGCGGATGGCGGCAAGACGCGCGTCTTCGGCGCTCTGACGCGCGGCGGCAAGACCGGCGTCGGGCACGAGCAGCACCGTCACGCGATGGGGGTTGTCGAGGAACCAGCGGCGGATGGCGTTTTCAAACACCTTTTCGCCGGAGGCAAGACGGCTCTTGATGGACGCGAGCGGCTTTTCCCAGGCGAGCGGCGCAAAGGCGTCGCCGTCGTACAGCCAGTCGGAAAGGCTGCGGAACATGGCGGCAAGGCCTCTCGGGAACGAGCCGGTGTTGTTTTCGCGCAGCATGAATTCCAGAGAATTGAGCGCGGCCTCCACGGCGGGTTCGGGCACGCCGTGTTCCGCAAGATCGGCCAGCGTGTCCATCATGAGGCGCTCCACTTCGGCGGCGTTCTTCGGATCAATGGAACGCAGCCCCATGGAGAAGTAGGCCTGGCGCAGATCGCCTTCCAGACCGCAGCCGGAAATATCCTCGCCGAGCCCGGAATCCATGAGCGCCTTGCGCAGCGGCGAACCGGGAAGTCCGGCAATGACGTGTTCGAGCATGTTGAGCACGAACATCTCCTCAGTTTCCTTCGACTCGCACAGCAGCCAGTTCACGGCCACGTGCGCCTTGTCGGCGTCCTCGCCCTCGGAGGCGGCGTAGGGAATCTCAAGATGACGCGGCGAAGAAAGCCGCGGCTGAAGCGGCACTTCGGAGCTCACTTCGCGCTTCTGATAGGGCGCGAGCACGTCGGCTATGCGGGCCAGACGGGCTTCTTCGGGGTCGTCGCCCCAGAAGAAGAAACGCGCGTTGGAAGGATGATAGTAGCTCGCGTGGAACTCGCGGAAGGCCTCAAAGGTGAGAGAGGGAATCACCGCAGGATCGCCGCCGGAATCGAGGCTGTAGAGCATGTCCGGGAACACGGCGTGCTGGCATTCCTCCATGAGCACGGAATCGGGCGAGGAGTACACGCCCTTCATTTCGTTGAACACCACGCCCTTGAACTGCCAGGGGCCGTCGGGAGCGTCGGCCTCGATGTGCCAGCCTTCCTGACGCAGCACGTTCTCGTCGATGCGCGGATGAAACACCGCGTCGAGATACACGTCCACGAGGTTGTAGAAGTCCTGAAGGTTGCAGCTCGCCACGGGATAGCAGGTCTTGTCCGGGAAGGTGAGCGCGTTGAGAAAGGTCAGAAGCGAGCTCTTGAGCAGTTCCACGAAGGGTTCCTTCACGGGATACTTGTCCGAACCGCAGAGCACGGAATGTTCGAGAATATGGGCCACGCCCGTGGAATCCCTGGGCGGCGTGCGGAAGCTGACGCCGAAGGACTTGTTTTCATCGTCATTGCAGATGGACAAAAGCTCCGCGCCGGTAACGTCGTGCTTCCAGAGGCGGACGCGTCCGCCGGCTTCGCGCAGCTCTTCTTCCCTCACAAGGGTGAATCCATGACAGTTCATGCGTTTTCCTTATATGTGTTTTCCGGTGTTCAAAATGAAAAAGGCGGCCCGCGGCAAGGTCGCCCACGACGCCCACGCGGGCAGAGGCCGAACCTGGGTTCAGCAGTTGGCGGCGCGAAGAATCTCTTCCGCCTGTTCCAGAGCCATGCTGTCCTCGACGCCGCACAGGGTGCGCACGGCAAGCAGAAGCAGATCGAGAGGAATCTCCATGGAGTAGCGCCCGTTGTAAATGACGCAGCGCTCGCCGTGCACCGATATGCGATAGGCCCGGCACACGCTCCTCTCTCCACTGCCCTTCTGAATGACGTACACCTGTTCGTTCTGGTCGGTGACGTAGAGTTTCTGATGCGTCAGCACACCGCTGTATTCATCGTACCACACGGCCTCGGAAAACAGACGTCCGTAAAATATGAGACCGGCTCCATTTTCCAGATGCAGCGTGATCTTCTCCAGTTCATTCATTGCGGTGGCCATGACAACTCCGTTTCCATCGTAATACATGGGGCCTGAGCCCCTTTTGTCCTGCATAGCATTCACGTGCGGAGAGTGTCAACGTTGATATTGATAACTTATTGAAATTCATTGTGTTTAATTTTATGAACGCAAAACGTGCCCCGAGCTTTGCCCTTCTGCGCCGCGCGCCCGGCCGAAGCGGACGGAAAAACGCCCCGAAAGACGCCCGTCGGGCGCAAAAACCGCACCCGGCAGGCGGCGCAAGGCACAAAGTCCGCAAACGACGCGCGCCGCGCAGGACGCCCCCGGAAATTCCTGCCTCGCCCTCAAGCCCCTCACGCTTACTGCCCCTCTCTGCTCCACAGCCTGAGGCACGAGCGCAGCCCCCGTCGCGGAATCGCTTCCGCCCGACTGGGGAACGAATCCGTCGCCCTTGTCCTCTCCGTGCCCCCGCCTTCCCGGGCATGAACACCGCATCGCCGCACCGCCCCTCCCGGTCATGAGCCGGGCTCCGCCCGCATGGCCATGAAAGCCCCCGCCCACCTGCACAGACGGCCCTTCACGTCTGAGGAAAAGCTCTCGGAAGCGCCAGTCGCCGCACGACACGCTTCAACAAGGCGACGCCCTTTCCCGCAAAGACGGATGCAGGAACAAAACGCGCCTCTTGTCATCCGGCATGCCCGACCTTATACCGAAAGCAACATCAACAATGCAGAGGAACGCCCATGCAATACTGGCTTTTCAAAACGGAACCCGGCTGCTTTTCCCTGGATGACCTCGTCTTTTCGCCGAACGCCACCACCTCGTGGGACGGCGTACGCAACTATCAGGCACGCAATCTCATGCAGACCATGAAAAAGGGCGATCTCGGCTTTTTCTATCACAGCGGCAAGAAGCCGGAAATCGTGGCTCTTGTGGAAGTGGTGCGCGAAGCCTACCCCGATCACACCGCGCAGGATCCGAAGAACCGGCACTACGACGAAAAGGCCACGCCCGAAAATCCCCGCTGGTACATGGTGGACGTCAGACTCGTGAGCCGTTTTAACCGTCCCATTCCGCTGGAGGAACTCCGCAAACAGCCCGAACTCGAAGGCATGGAACTGCTCCGGCGCGGCAGCCGTCTTTCCGTGCAGCCCGTGGAGGAACGCTTCTTCCGGCACATTATGGACATGGTGAAAAAGGATCAGGACATCGAGCTCCCCTCCGCGTGACCGGCGCGCAGCCTGCGCTTGCAGCCCGCCGCGTGCAGAACTGACCGCCTCGCCCGCGGCAACTTGCCCCGCTCGCGACAGATTGCCCCGCCGATGGCAGCCCGCCCTGTCCGCGATCGCCCCGCCGACGCCCTGTCCGCGCAAAAAGCGGCGCTCTTCCCTGTCCGGGAGGAACGCCGCCTTCTTTTTATTCTGCGGGGGAAGAAGTTCTCTTCCCCGGTAATCCGCTATTCGCCGGCCTTGGCCGCCTGATGCTCGGCCACGACCTTGTCGACCACGGGCTGAGGCGCTTCCTCATAGTGATCGAATTCCATGGTGAACACGCCCTGACCGCCGGTCATGCTGCGCAGATCGGGAGCGTAGCGCAGCACTTCGCTCATGGGCACGTTGGCCTTGAGTTCGGTGATGCCGCCCTGCGAATCCGAGCCGAGCACCTTGCCGCGGCGGGAAGACAGGTCGCCGATGACGTCGCCCATGTATTCGTCGGGAATGGTCACGGTCATCTGCACGATGGGTTCGAGCAGCAGCACCTTGAGCTGCGACATGGCCGCCTTGAAGGCGATGGAACCGGCCATCTTGAACGCCATTTCGGAGGAGTCCACGGTGTGGTAGGAGCCGTCATAGACGCGCACCTTGAAGTCCACCACCGGGCAGCCGGCCAGGTAGCCGCGGGCCGCGCTTTCCTGAATGCCCTTGTCGATGGCGGGAATGTACTGACGGGGAATCACGCCGCCCACGATGGCGTCTTCAAACGTGTAGCCGGAGCCGCGGGGCGCGCCTTCCATTTCGATCCAGCAGTCGCCGAACTGACCGCGGCCGCCGGACTGCTTCTTGTGACGGCCCTGCACCTGCACCTTGCCGCGCACGGTTTCGCGGTAGGGCACCTTGGGCGTCTTGAGCACGATATCGACCTTGGAGCGGCGACGGGCCTTTTCCACGGAAATTTCAATGTGCAGCTGGCCCATGCCGGAGAGCAGAATGTCGGAGGTTTCCTCGTCGCGGCCGAGCTTCAGGGTGACGTCTTCGTCGAGCAGCTTCTGCACGGCGGCGAACACCTTGTCTTCGTCGCCCTTCTGCTTGGGCGCGAGGGCAAAGGTGATGAGCTGCGGCGGCAGCTTGGGCAGTTCCACCACGAAGGGGGCCTTGTCGTCGCACAGGGTGTCGCCGGTGCGGGTGCCCTTGAGCTTGGTCACGCCCACGATGGCGCCGGGGCCGAGGCTGTCCTTGCAGGCGGTCTGCGTTTTGCCGTTCACGTAGAAGAGCGAGCCGAGGCGCTCCATTTCGCCGGTGCGCATGTTCTTCAGCGAGGAATCGGAAGAAATGGTGCCGGACACCACGCGGAGCATGTTCACCTGACCGGAGAAGGCGTCGTTCAGGGAGCGGAACACGAAGCAGGTTGCCGGACCTTCGGGATCGGCGGCGCGTTCGGAGCCGTCGGCGCCGAGCACGGCGGGACGATCGGCGGGCGAGGCCAGCAGATTGTTGATCTGATTGAGCAGACGGCGGCCGCCGCGGTTCAGCATGGCGGAAGCGGGCAGCACGGCCACGATTTCGCCGGAGAGCACGCCCTGACGCAGGCCGAAGGTGATGTCTTCGTCGGAAAGGGTGCCCTCTTCGAGGTAGCGGTTCATGAGGTCTTCGTCGGAAGAGGCGATGTTCTCCACGGAGGTGTCGCGCAGCAGCAGCACTTCGTCCTCAAGATCGGCGGGAATGGGCATTTCCTCGGTTTCGCCGTTTTCCAGGAAGCGGTAGGCCTTGGAGGCGAACACGTCCACAAGGCCCATGAACTCGCCGTTTTCCAGAATCGGAATGTAGAACACCACGGGGCGGACGCCCAGATGCGTGGTGAGGCTGTTCAGGGCGGCGTCGAAGTCGGCGCGTTCGCGATCCATCTTGGTGACAACGGCGATGGTCGGCAGTCCGGCCTGCTTCACGCTCTTCCACATGCGGCGCATCTGCGGGCGCACGCCGTCCACGGCGTCCACGACGATGACGGCGCTGTCCACGGCGGCAAGCAGCCAGTCCATGTCGCAGCAGAAGTTGGAGTCGCCGGGAATGTCGATGAGGTTGTGGCGGAAGCCCTTCCAGTCAAAGGTGGCGAAACCGGGCTGAATGGAGCCGCGACGCTTGATCTCTTCGGGTTCGTAGTCCAGAGCCGTGGTGCCTTCTTCGATGGCGCCAAGACGATTGATGATTCCAGCCTGAAAAAGCAGCATTTCTGCCAGAGAAGTCTTACCGCAGCCACCGGTGCCGACAAGGGCGTAGGTGCGTTGGTTTTCCAAAGCTATGGACATACGAATCTCCACTAGGGTTTGAATTACTCTGGGACGCAAAAAAAGGCGCAAGGCCCCTGCATCGGTTCAATGAATCCTTATATAAGGTCATAAAAAGTGCCGCCATGCCCTGTCAAGCGCATACTGGTATTTTTCTGGTAAAAAGCAGGCTTTTCACGCGCGGGCATAAAAGAGTGACTTCCCGGCCGTCTTCCAGTAAGGTTGAGGCGCGCGATCCGAACGCGCCTTTTTTCAACGGCGGCACTGCCGCCTTCCTTTTCTGACCACGGAGTCGTCATGGATACGTCAACGCCCGCTTTCGTCATCATCGGCGGCGGACTCGCCGGGTGCGAATGCGCCCTTGCTCTTGCGCGCGCGGGCCTCGCCTGCACGCTTTACGAACAGAAGCCGGAAGTCTTTTCTCCCGCCCACGTCAGTCCGCTGCTCGGCGAGCTGGTCTGCTCGAACTCCTTCCGCTCCAACGACGCGCAGGGTTCGGGCGTGGGGCTGCTCAAGGAAGAGATGCGCAAGCTCGGCAGCGCCGTCATGGCCGCCGCCGAAACCTGCTCCGTTCCGGCGGGCAAGGCGCTTGCCGTGGACCGCACCCTGTTTTCGGAAGCGCTCACGCGCCGCGTGGAGGAAGAGCCGCTTATCACTCTCGTGCGGCGTCAGATTCCCTCTCTCGACGCGCCCGAGCTTGAAGGCAAAACCGTGATCGTGGCCGCCGGGCCGCTGGCCTCGGAAAATCTGGCCTCCTCGATTGCCGACATCATTTCGGAAAACGGCGAGCACACGCGTCTGTACTTCTACGACGCCATTGCGCCCATCGTGCGGGCCGATTCCGTGGACATGAGCATAGCCTTCCGCGGTTCGCGCTACGGCAACGACGCGCCGCCGCCCTACTCCGACGACGCGCCCTTTCTGGACAAGCCCATGGAAACCATGACCGACCCCGAGGCCAAGGAGAACGGCGACTACCTGAACTGCCCCATGACGCGCGCCGAGTACACGGCCTTTTACAACGCCCTGCGCGAGGCCGAACGCGTGCCCGCCCACGACTTTGAAAAGGAAATCCATTTCGAGGGCTGCATGCCCATCGAGGCGCTGGCCGACCGCGGCGAGCGCACGCTCACCTTCGGGCCGCTCAAGCCCGTGGGCTTCACCGATCCGCGCACGGGCCGCCGCCCCTACGCCCTGCTCCAGCTCCGGGCCGAAAACGCGGAACGCAGTTCCTTCAACCTCGTGGGCTGCCAGACCAAGATGACCTACGGCGCGCAGGACAGGGTGTTCCGCCTCGTGCCGGGCCTCGCCCATGCGGAATTTCTGCGCTTCGGCAGCGTGCATCGCAACACCTACGTGAACGCGCCGGAATGCCTGAACGCCGATCTGTCGTTGAAGGCCCGTCCGAACATTCATCTTGCCGGACAGATCACCGGCGTGGAAGGCTATGTGGAATCCGCAGCCTGCGGCCTGTGGCTGGGCCTGCTGCTCGCGGCCCGCGCCCGCGGCAGAGAGCTGCCCCTGCCGCCGCAGACCACGGCGCTCGGCGCGCTCATGAATCATCTGCGCACGCCTTCAAAGCAGTTCACGCCCTCCAACATTCATTTCGGTCTCATGCCGGAGCTTGCCGAGCGCACGAAGAAAAAGGCGCGCAAGGCGGAAATGGCCGACCGCGGCCGGGCCGACTTCGAGGCCTGGCGGCAGCAGGCCGGGCTCTGAGCCGGAGAGCTCCCGGGGCGGCGGATCGCGCCCCTCGGGAGCTTTCGGGCGATGCGGCGTCCGCCGGGAAGGTCGCGCTCCGAAGGCACGCAGCTTTCCGAAGCGCCTTGCCGACGCCCGCTTCTCCCGGCACGAGCACGGGCATCCATGCATTCCGCCCCGCCGGAAAACAGGGCCCCGGGCGCGCGTTCCGCTGAAGGACCGCCCGGAGCAAAACGGACATCAGGACAAGGAACGTCATGAACTTTTTCGACGCTCTGCTGAAAACACCGGGCCGGGCGCTGGCCCGGGCACTTCTGAACAGAGAGAAAACCATGTCGCTAGTCAATGCGCGTCTCTCGGACTTTCTGCATGTCCACAGCCTCGTCTGCCGCGAGGACATGAGCCTCATGATCTGCTTTTCCGTCAACGGCATGGATCAGGAAATCACCATCACCGTCGGCGACTACGACGTTGCGGACGACGGAAGCTGGATACGCCTGAACCAGGCGGGCTCCACCGTGCCCGGCATCGACAACGCGCTTGCCGCCTTCGTGCAGGGCAAAACCTTCCCCGTGCCGGAAAAGTACGCCGCAAAAGTCGCCGCTCTGAAACGCTTTCTGCTCTAGCTGCGCGGTCGTGCCCCGGAAACGCGGACGCCCTTCCCCGGCGAGCCTCGTCGCCCTCCGCGCCGAACAGCCGCCCCTCATCTTCCACGCGCCTTTTATTCGCCCCGTCGTCTTTTTCATCGGCCACGGCCTTTGATCGCCCCGCGGTCTCCTTGCGCCGACACCGCGTCTCTTTCCCTCTTGCGCCTCTCCGGCAGTCCGAGGAACTTACCGGCAGGCGACGCGCCTTTTTCAAAAGCCCCGTTTCGGGCGCGTCTGATCGCCGCCCCGCTCATTCCGCCCCCGCAACCGGCTCCCCGCCGGGAACGCTCCGACTTTTTCTAGTTCCGCCCTCGGCCCGTCTGGCCCAGATTTCGCAAAATTTCGTTTCATCTCACGCCGTTCTCCCTCTTCGCCGCTTTTCAGCTTCCGCCTTTCGTGCTAGCCTTCCGCCATGGAAATACAGCACTACCATCTCACGGCCCGGGACTGGCGCTGGCTCAAGAAAGCGCCTTCCGACGGCAGCGACATCCTTGTCTGGCACGACATCCGCCTCACGGACGACGACAATCCCGACGAAGAGCGGAAGCGCCTCGGCGAATACCTGCGCGGCCTGCATGTGGAATCCGACACCGTGGCCGCCTGCACGCAGCCCGTGAACTTTCCCGACGTGGACGTTTCCGGCGGATGCGTGTTCCTTCGCTTTCCCATGCGCGTGCAGTGGAACAGCCCCCGCGCCGCGTACATGATGATGCTGTGCATGAAAGGCGTGCTCATCAGCATAGGCGCGCCGGACATTCCGCTCTTCGACCGCGCGCTGCTGCGCCTGCAAAACGGCAGCGAGCTCTCCGAGCCCTCAAGTCAGGCGCTGCTGCTCTTCATCATGGACGTGTGCACCGACATCAGCACCCGCCAGTACATGGCCGCCCGCGCCGCCGTGGAAGCCCTCGCCGACAGAATCTACGACGAGCCGGACAACATAGGTCAGGACGAGCTCATCGCCATACGCCGCTGCGTAGGCCGCCTCTACTCCCAGTTCGAGGATCAGCTCTACTGCATGAGCGTGCTCCAGAGCCTGCAGACGCAGAGCGTGCCCTTCAGTCATCTGAAGGCCGAACTTCGGGACGTCATGGACAGTCAGAATCACGTGGTGCGCAGTCAGGATCAGCTGGAAATACGCCTGCGCGATCTGCACAACGACTGCCTGCTCCACGCCCAGAGGAAAACCGACTACCGCCTGCGCGTGCTCACCGTGCTCACGTCGCTGTGCATGCCGCTCAGCGTCATTGCCGGCATCTACGGCATGAACTTTCATTTTATGCCCGAGCTGGAGTGGAGATACGGATATTTCGCCGTGCTCGGACTCATGGCCTTCATTACCGCCGCACTGCTGATCTTCTTTTTCCGACGCGGCTGGTTCAAATAGCGTCCGTATAAAAAATCATTGCTTCCACGGCCGCGCTTTTTCATGACGAACACAGACGCTGCAACAGTACCGACCGCAGCGCAAACTTGACACCCGACTTTTTCAGAGGCAGTTTTATTTTTTACCGCGCCGCAATCTCATCGTTCTGCGTCGTTTTTCTGCCGTTTTGCGACGCCTACAGGAGCACCTGTATGACTTCACGACTCCGCATTTCTGCGATTCTGCTGTGTGCGGGCCTCGCCGTTTCCCTGCTGAGCGCCTGCCAGCCTTCCCGCCACGCGAGCGTCGTTCCGGCGCCGCAGACGCGGCCCGTCTCGGCCGCATCCGACATGCTGCCCGGAGCCGATTCCCCGGCCCCGCTCTACCGCGCCAACCTCTGCCCCACCATCATGTCCCTCGGCAAAAACGTGGCCGACATCGCCCGCCAGGGCCTGGGCGTGCGCTACAGAAGCGGCGGATCCTCCCCCGCTTCCGGCTTCGACTGCTCCGGCTTCGTGTACTGGGTGTTCGCCAAGCACGGCGTCACGGTTCCGCGCGACTCCGTGCGCCAGTCCCGCGCAGGACAGGAAGTCGCCAAGGCCGACCTCATGCCCGGCGACATCATCATCTTCCGCATCGCCAACACCCCCAACGGCCGCCACTCCGCCATCTACATAGGCGAGGGCAGCTTCATCCACAGCCCCTCCGCAGGTTCCCGCGTGCGCGTCGAACGCCTCGACGCCGATTACTGGAAACGACACTACCTGACCGCCCGCCGCGTGCTCGAAGAACCGCCCTGCGACCTCGACCTCTACGCCGACCCCGGCGTCGCCGACACCCAGGCCATGATAGAAGCCATTACGGATGTTGATTTATAAGAAGTGAGAGGACGGGGGAAGGAGGAAAAACTTTTGGGCAGATTGTCAAATGAATTGCAACAGAAAGAGATTCCCGTCTTCCCGTAAAAACTCGACAGTCGATCGATAACCAAACTTCTTGCGGGGG
>NZ_DBMAHT010000035.1:0-19489 GCF_057866825.1 Mailhella sp. | reverse complement strand
ATGACGGACACGTCGGCCAGCGGCTTCACGTTCCAGCCGGAGACGTCGATATCCTTGGACACGGTCACGCCGATGGGGAACTGCACGATGTGCTGCGTGTCGGACGCCACGGAATTCAGCGTGGAGCCGTTCACCTTCAGGTTGTGGCTTTCGGTGTTGAGGGCGGTGTAGCGCACGCCCGCATGGGGCAGGATGTCCGCGACGCCGGTGTTGATCTGGTATTCGGCGCGCAGGTCGGCGATGAAGGCGTTGGTGTCCACGTCGGCCTTGGCCTGACCCATGCCCATGGAGGCGGGCAGGTTCATCTTCACGTCGTGGTTGGCCATGGCGTAGCCCACGCTGGCCATCACGTTCAGGCTGTCGAGGTTCCATCCGGCATAGAGGTTCACGCCGCCGAAGTTGTATTCGTTGTCGGCAGAGGTGGCCGTGCCTCTGGTTTCGGACTTGCCTCCGCCGCCGTTGACGGCCGCGCCCACGCGCACCTTGCCGCCGAGAATTTCGCCGACCTTGGCATCCGCGCCGAGAGTGACGCCGCCGTAGTTGCCGCGCACGGCCGCGCCGGAAGCCGCCATGCCGTGAGTGTAGGTGTTGCCGTACATGGGTGTGGCCCAGATGTCCACGCCGTCCTTGTGGATGTTGTTTTCCTTGCCGAAGAAGCTCAGCGACAGATGATGACTGAGCTGATCCACGCCGGCGTCGGCAAGGCGCAGAGCGGTGTTCTGCACGCCCGCGGCCACGGCCGCGCGGGAGACTTCGTTCACCATGGCGGTGGCAGTGGCGTCATTCGGCATGAACTGCACATTGTCCATGGCGCGGCTCAGGAAGCGGATGCCTGCGGAGGAAGACTCGGTGTCGTTCAGATTGTTGCTGACCATGGTGTTGAGAGCGGCCACGGGAATGATGCCGGGCAGCACCGAAGAAGCATTTCTGGCTTCCGCTTTTACAACAATGTCGCCTTCGCCGTTCTGTGAAATTTCAGCTTCAATGAGACGTCCGGCCAGCAAATTGGCGCTCTTCCAATATTCGCCTTCGACCGTGTTCAGGCCGTCGGTGATGGTGTAAGCTTCACCCGCCCGAGCGTTGGCGATGTACAGCTTGGAACCGCTGTCCACGGAAATATCGCCACTACCGGTAATCATGGCTCCGGCGTTAGCCGCCTTGCCGTCGACGACCAGCAGCGAATTATTTCCGAAGGCCACGGCAGCGTCGTTGCCGGAGCTTACGGAACCGACGCGCAGCTTGCCTTCGCCGAGGGCGAGCTGCTTGCCGAGGGCGAGCAGAGCTTCGTCTTTGGAGGCCGTTACTCCGCCCATGTCGGGCAGGGCGATGGCAAGGGCAGCACCGGTGTTCACGTTGAGGGCAGAAGAGGCTCCTTCCTGCGTGTAGCCGCTGTTGAGCTTCGTCACGCCGCTCTCTACGGTCATGGTTCCGGCGTTGTGAACGTCATTGCCTACGCCGTTGGCGGTGTTGTCGGAGAAGGTGTTGATGCCAGCGAGTTTCATCGTAGCGGCGTTATAGATAGCACCGCCCTGGCTAGCTTTATTGCCCGAGAAGGAGACATTATTGAGGGTAAGGAGACCTCTGCCAGCGACACCACCGTCCAAGGCGTTTTGAACGGCATTATAGATACCACCACCAAGATTGGTAGCAGTATTGTTATTGATAGCGACATTACTAATCTGTGTGGTACCTACGGTATACAACTGGCCGCCATTCGTGGCAGTAAGACCGCCAACAAGAGTTCCTCCAGAAATGGACAAGCTATGTTTATTTTCACCTATTTCCTTTTTCCCGTCGACCGTGACTTCGATCCTTCCGTCGATAGTCGAATCAGTCACCGTTACACTGACACCATCGGTATAGCTACCTGGCCAGTAATAGGCATCAAAGGCAAAACCGCCTTCTTTCGCAATGATGGTAGAGTTGTTGATAACGACGTTTCCATGATTATTGCTCATGGTATAAGGCGCGCTTCCCTGAAGATTCCTGCCGTCAACGACCATGTTTTCCAGAGTGAGATTACAGTAGTTCTGAAGAACCATCTTGAATTTTCCAGATTCGGCAGTCGGCGAGGCTACATCAAGAGTTCCGTTTTTCAGAGTAACGGCATCACTATCCTTAAGAAGCTGGAAAAGCTGGGTTTCGGTTCCTGTTGAACCTACAGAACCAGCGTAAGCCGTATATGTATGACCAGCAAAATCAACGGTAACGTTTTGCTTGAATACAGCACCAAGCCCTTGCTCAATATCCTGTCCCAGCGTGATAGTTTCTCCAGGCTCGGCATCGGTGACGGCCTTCTTAAAACCCTCCCCCGTAGTAATGGGCTCAGCTCCTGCCACTCCAGCTCCGCCCATGACCAGCATGGACGCTACGGCCAGAGAACCGAACATGTTCATGAGGCGGCATTTTTCCAGCACGGCCCTGTAACGATTGATAAGATTGCCGATGGCACCCTTGGTAAGCATGATTTTTCCTCCTGAAATTTACTTTTCCGAGATTCTTTTTTGATCTCCGATAGTTGTAGATCGGCAGCCCATCTCGGAAAAACGCTCGTTAAAAATATTGAATTAAATTCAATTTAAATCAAGATGTAATTTAAATACATTTTCACTTCCTGCAAATTCCTTCACTTTCAACAAAAAACTGAAGGGATGGAAATGCCGGAAAAACATACGCCGCATCTCGCGGCCGTTCTGGGGGCAAACATCGCCGGACGTCGCCAGCTTCTGGGAATGAATCAGGCAGATCTTGCCGCCCGTCTGGATATGGCGCCGGACGCTCTTTCCCGCATAGAAAACGGATACACGGCTCCGCGATTCGGACGCATAGAACAGATAGCCGCCGTTCTGGAATGCTCTCCGGCGGAACTTTTTCGCGAACAGAACGCTGGAACGCACGCCAACGCCATTTGTCTGGAAGAAATGCTGAGCGTGCTGTCTGTGGAACAACAGGAAGAACTTATGGGGATCATCGCCAAGATCATACGGATGCTGGAAGCATGACCCTCCGCCCGCGATCTCTGGAATAACAAGGCCCTGCCAGCTCCCCGGAATACGGGAAAAAACTGCCTCTCCGCAAAAAATTTTTCCCCCAAAAAGCCGCCTCCCCCCAGGGAAAGCGGCCATCATCTCGCGCGCCTTTTTGCCGAAAAACAAGCCGGAGTTCCTTCTCCCGAATGCTCTCCCGCCGTTTCCGACGCCCGAAACGTCCGGGCATCGCAGCTTTTGCCTCTTCTTCGTCAACCCGCCCGCATGCAGGACACAAAAAAAAGGCCGCTCCCCGAAAGGAACGGCCTCTCAACGCGCAGCGCCCGTCAGTTCAGGCGGCTACGCCTCTTTCTTTTCTGTTTTTTCTTTCTTTTCTTCCAGCACCAGCGGCAGAAGTTCGCCTATGGTATGCACGGTGTGAATTTCGATGCGACGGCGCAGATCGGAAGGAATCTCTTCCAGATCCTTGACGTTCTGCGCGGGAATGACCGCACGCTTCAACCCTCGCGCCACCGCGCCGAGAATCTTTTCCTTGATGCCGCCCACCGGCAGCACCCGTCCGCGCAGCGTGATTTCGCCGGTCATGCAGGTGTCGCTGCGCACGGGGCGTCCGGTCAGCGCGGACACCAGAGCAGACACCAGCGTCACGCCCGCCGAAGGCCCGTCCTTGGGCGTCGCACCCGCAGGCACATGGATGTGAATGTCCAGCTTCTGCGAGAACTCGGGATCAATGCCCAGCTCCCTGGCGTGAGAACGCGCATAGGTCACGGCGGCCTGCGCGCTCTCCTTCATGACGTCGCCGAGCTGTCCGGTCAGAAGCAGTCCGCCCTTGCCCTGCATGGTGCTCACTTCAATATGCAGCACCTCGCCGCCCGCCTGCGTCCAGGCAAGGCCCAAAGCAACGCCGGGCAAAAGCGAGCCTTCCTTTTCCTCGTCCAGGAAACGCGGCGCGCCCAGCAGTCTGGCTACCACGGCCGGCGTGACCACAAAGGGAGGCTTTTCCCCCTCCGCCTTGCGTCTCGCCAGCTTGCGGCAGATGGCTCCGATCTGGCGCTCCAGTCCGCGCAGACCGGCTTCCCGCGTGTATCCGCGGATGACGCGAGCCATGGCGTTGTCGCGGAACACGATGTCCTCTTCCTTGAGGCCGTTTTCCGCAATCTGGCGCTTCAGCAGATACCGGCGGGCAATGGCCAGCTTTTCCTGTTCCGTGTAGCCGGAAAGATGGATGATCTCCAGTCTGTCCAGCAGCGCAGCAGGAATGGTGTCGAGCTGGTTGGCCGTGCAGAGGAACAGCACCTTGGACAGGTCAAATTCCAGATTCAGATAATGATCGCTGAAATGGGAATTCTGCTCCGGATCCAGCGCTTCGAGCAGCGCCGAAGCGGGATCGCCGCGGAAGTCGTTGCCGAGCTTGTCGATTTCATCCAGCACGATGACGGGATTGCGCGTGCCCGCCTGCCGGATGGCCTGAATGATGCGGCCTGGCATGGCGCCGATGTAGGTGCGGCGATGTCCGCGGATTTCCGCTTCGTCGCGCATGCCGCCCAGAGAAATGCGCTGGAACTTGCGGCCGAGCGCCCTTGCGATGGACCGGCCGAGAGAGGTCTTGCCCACGCCGGGAGGCCCCACGAAGCACAGCACCGGCCCCTTGGAATCGGGGTTCAGCTTGCGCACGCTCAAAAATTCGAGAATGCGGTCCTTCACCTTTTCAAGGCCGAAATGATCCTCGTCCAGAATGGCCGCGGCCTTCACGATGTCCAGCCTGTCGCGGGACATCTTCTTCCACGGCAGCTCGGCCAGAAGGTCGAGATAGGTGCGAACCACGTTGGCTTCCGCGGAATCGTTGTGCATCGAGGCCAGACGACGAAGCTGCTTGTCGGCCTCACGTCTTGCGTCGGGCGGCAGCGAAGCCTTGTCCAGAGCCTTTTTGAGATTTTCGTTCTCGTCGTCGCCGTCTTCGCCGTCGCCGAGTTCCTTGTGTATGGCCTTGAGCTGCTCGCGCAGAAAGTAATCCTTCTGCGCCTTGTCCATGCCCTCGCGCGCCATGCTCTGAATGCGCGCCTGCATGGTGGCCACTTCCACCTCGCGAACCAGATGCCTGTTCACCAGACGCAGCCGTTCCACGGGATCGAGGCATTCAAGCAGGGCCTGAGCCTCGTCCACGCGCAGGCGCATGTTGGCGGCAATGATGTCCGCAAGGCGGCCCGGATCGTTGACGGAGTTCAAAACGTTCATGATTTCCCCGGAGGGAAGTCCGCGCAGATGCAGAATACGGTCGCTCTGCTCACGCGCGGAACGCATCATGGCTTCAAGCTCCACGTCGGAAACGTCGCCGCTGTTTTCTTCCAGCACGCGTATGCGCGCAAGAAGTATGGGGCCGTTGTTGTCGAATTCCTCCACCTGCGCGCGCGAAAGCCCCTGAACCAGCAGCTTGACCTGACCGTCGTTCATCTTGATCATGCGCAGAATCATGACCACGGAACCGACATTGTACAGATCATCCGGTTCAGGCTCTTCGGCCGAAGCGTCGCGCTGGGCGCAGAGCAAAAGGTAACGGTTGCCGTTGAGCGCGAATTCCACGGCCTCCATGGCCTTTTCGCGGCTCTCGAACAACGGAACTATCATGGAATTGAACACCACGCTGTCGCGCAGAGGCAGAACCGGCAGCACGGAAGGAATCGCCGGAGCCATGTCGTCGGCGTCGCCGGCAGGGTTCTCGCCGGAGGCTCCTCCTTCGTTGCCCTGCCCTTCCCCGGAGTCGTCCGAACCATTGTCCCGAGCCTCCGCAGGAAGAGCGGCATGTTCCGTCTCCTGTTCCAGCAGGTCTTTCTTCTCTTCTTCCGGCAATGCGGAAAGCGTCTTTTGCGTATCGCTCATGCTATCCTCAATTAGGGCAGATCCCAGTCCTTTTCGTCACGCAAGGCGGCAGTCGTGCATCATGCTGAACGCCGCCTCGGAAGTGATGATCACATGATCGTGCAGGTACAGGCCCAGATGCCGGAGCGCCAGGGCGATGCGACCTGTCAGCGCCCTGTCCTCCTGCGACGGCATGTAGGTTCCGCCGGGATGGTTGTGCATGAGGACAAGACTGCTTGCATGGTTCCGTATCATGAGCTCCACCACTTCGAGCGGTTCCAGAGCCACATGATCCGGCGAGCCATGACGAATCCTTTTAAACATAAGCAGTCGATTCTGTTTGTCCAGAAGCGCGGCCCACACTTCTTCATCGGCGCAGTGCTTCAGACGCTGCCTGCCCATCTCCACAAGATCGGGCAGGGTAACGCTCTGCTTTCTTTGTACGTTGCTTTCCGATGCGCGGGCAATGATTTCCCGGAGAAGGCAAAGAAAACTATCAACGGCCGGTCCGCAGCCCTCCACGTCCGCCAGCTCTTCGGACGAGGCCGAAAGCAGACCGTCGAAGCCGCCGAAGCGCGCCAGAAGACGCTTGGCGAGCAGCTTGTTGTCGCGCCGGACATACACGCACCCGAGCGCAAGCTCCAAGAGTTCGTAGTCGGGAAGGGCTCCGGGGTCGGCCAGAAAGCGTTCGCGAAGGCGTTTTCTGTGACCGGAACGCAGATCGGATTCGGAAGAAGAAGCGCCGTCCTTCATAACGTCAGCGCCCGACACTCGTCCGGCCCTGTTCCGGGGCGAATACGAGGGAAAGCGAGGCCACGAGTTCTTCCATGGCCTGAAGCGGCTGCCGGGCTCCGCTCTTGACCGAAAGCTCGGCCTTCTGAAGTTCGGCGAACATGCGGCACAGGCCCGCAAAGCCCACGCGCGAAGCAAGGCGGCGCTTTTCGTTTTCCACAAACTGGGGAACAAACACCTTGTCGCCGGCCTGAAGCTGCCAGAGCAGGCGGGCTTCTCTGGCCATGAGCGTCAGCAGAGGAAAGAGCAGCGATTCGCCGCCGTCGCCCTCGCGCAGCAGCGTTTTCCACACGGCGCGCGCATTGCCGTTTTCCAGCTGACGGATGACGTCGAAAATGACGGCTTCGGGCGTAAATTCCGTCATCTGACGCACGAGAGACACGTCCACGGAACCGTCGGGCGAGGCGAGATAGAGCTGTTCCAGCACGCCGCGGATGGCGGAGGCGTCGGGAATGAGCATTTCCGAAAGCGCGTTGAGCGCGTCGGGAGCCAGGCGCAGGCCCATGGCGGACGCCTGCTTCTGAATGTGCTGCCGCAGGGAACGGGCATCTATGCCCGCCGAGCGCCACACCCACTTCCGGCTGTCGGCAAAGGCCAGACACTTGAGCTTGGCGATGTACGCGGGCAGCTTGGGCTGCCCCTTTTCCCAGGGGCCTTCAAGACAAAATACGGCCAGCACCCCGGATCTCGGCGTGCCGAGCGCGGCGGAAAGCTTCTTCCAGACATCCGCGGGAAGCTGCTGCGCGCCCCGCACCACCAGCACGCGGCTGCGGCCGTCCATGCCGAGCAGCGTGAGCGCGTCCCAGAAGCGTCTGTCCAGGCCTTCGTCCGCCCAGAACGTCTGCACGTCCGGCGGCAGCGCCCCGGATGATGCCGGAGCGATGAGCTCCCGCTCCACGTATTCGCGAAGCAGCGCGGCATCGGGGCAGATGCAGAAGAAGAAACCCGGCCTGTCCATGACGATCTCCGTTCGGGGCGACTCAGAATTTCTGCTGCATGCGGTCGAAGGCGCGGCGCAGCGCTTCCTTCAAACCGTCGCGGATGGCGTTGCCTTCGTCCACGGTCTCGTACTTGTCGAAATAGGAAATGACGCCGGAACGCCACACCACCGTGCCGTTCTTGCCGCTGCGCACCACAAGTTCAAGCTGCACCACGGTGTCGCTGAGCAGGGTGTTGTCCACGCTGTTGGACACGGAAGAGCGCACGCGGAAGCCCGGCATGGTGATGGTGAGAAGATAGTCGGCGTTGCCGCTGTCCACCCAGCGGGCCAGACGCCGCAAATTGACTTCGTCGCGCGCAAGACCGCGCAGGTAATACTGAACCCAGGGATACATGGTGACCTGCTCCACCTTGTCTATCCTGAGCGTCTGATTGCCGTCGCCGAGCACGCTGACCGCTCTCGAGCTGCTGGAGGAATACCCGTCCAGCTCGTAGCCGCAGCCGCCGACGAACAGACTCAGGCAGCAGACGGCGGCCGCCATCATACCTTTCCACGTTCCCCTGGGTTTTCTCATGAAATATTCCTTTGCGGCGAGTCCGGAAGCGGGGACAAAGTCCTTTCCGAAAGATTGCACCGCATTTTCCGTCCGAAAGGAGGGAAGAGAACTCTTCCCCCCTTCCTTCGGAATATGAGCATGAAGCCTCGTTCCGTACCGGCGAAGCTATCCGGCCACCACGTTGACCAGCTTGCCGGGCACCACGATGACCTTGCGGATCGTCTTTCCGGCAATGTGATTCTGGATGGAACGCTCGGCAAGCGCAGCCTTTTCCAGTTCTTCACGGGACGCGCCGGCAGGCACTTCCACCTTGCCGCGCAGCTTGCCGTTCACCTGCACCACCACGGTGACCACGTCGCGCTTCAGCGCTTCCTCGCTCCACTCGGGCCAGCGCACGTCGTCCAGAGAATCCTCATGGCCGAGCTGCTGCCAGACTTCCTCGCACATGTGCGGCGTGAAGGGGAAGAGCATGACAAGCACCGTGGACATGGCGGAAGAAAGAGCCCTGCGGCCTTCTTCCGTGGCGGAAAGTTCCTCACGGTACTGGTTCACGCTGTTGACGAGTTCCATGATGGCGGCGATGGCGGTGTTGAACTGATTGCGTTCCGCGATGTCCTCGCCCACCTTCTTCACGGTGGCGTGCTCGCTCAGGCGCAGCGCGCGGATGGCGTCGCTCGCCGCGGGCGAGAGGTCGGAGCAGGCGGACACGGGCTTCAGAATGGACTGCATGTCGGAGAACATGCGCCACACGCGGCTCACGAAGCGGTAGGAACCTTCAATGCCGCTGTCGCTCCAGTCGAAGTCGCGTTCCGGCGGCGCGGCGAACAGGCAGAACAGACGCACCGTGTCGGCGCCGTACTTCTGCACCATGGCGTCGGGATCCACAATGTTGCCCTTGGACTTGGACATCTTGCTGCCGCCGAGCAGCACCATGCCCTGCGTGAGCAGATTCTTGAAGGGTTCGTCCATGTCGGCCGGCAGATAGCCAAAGTCGCGCAGCATCTTGGTGAAGAAGCGGGAGTACAGCAGATGCAGAATGGCGTGTTCCACGCCGCCGATGTACTGATCCACGGGCATCCAGTACTTGAGCGCCTCCATGTCGAAGGGAGCGTCTTCCTTGCGGGCGGACGTGTAGCGCGCAAAGTACCAGGAAGACTCCACGAATGTGTCCATGGTGTCGGTTTCACGACGGGCGGGGCCTCCGCAGCAGGGGCACACGGTCTCTACAAAGGAAGGCGTGTGCGGCAGCGGCGAGCGGCCGTCGTCGCAGGTCTTCACGTCGAGCGGCAGGCGCACGGGCAGATCTTCAATCTTCACCGGCTGCACGCCGCACTTGTCGCAGTACACCACGGGAATGGGCGCGCCCCAGTAGCGCTGACGGGAAATGTTCCAGTCGCGCAGGCGATAGTTGACCGTGGCGCGGCCCTTGCCGGTTTCCTCCAGCTTCTTGATGATGGCCGCCTTGCCTTCGGTGCTGGGCATGCCGGAAAACTCGCCGGAATTCACCAGAACGCCGGGTTCGGTGTAGGCTTCCGTCATGGAGGCGGGATCCATTTCCTTGCCGTCGGGGCTCACCACAACCTTGATGCCGATGCCGAACTTGCGGGCGAAGTCGAAGTCGCGCTGATCGTGCGCAGGCACGGCCATGACCGCGCCGGTGCCGTAGTCGGCGAGCACGAAGTTGCCGAGCCAGATCGGAATGCGGTCGCCGGTGAAGGGATTCAGGCAGTAGGCGCCGGTGAACACGCCGTCCTTCTCCAGGGTTTCGGACTGGCGGTCCAGGCGATCCATGTTGCGGGTGCGCTCGATGAAGGCGCGGATTTCAGCCTCATTCTCGCGACCGGCAATGAGGGATTCCACGAGCGGATGTTCGGGAGCGAGCGTCATGAAGGTCACGCCGAACACGGTGTCGGCGCGGGTGGAGAACACCTTGATCTCGCCTTCGCGGCCTTCCAGCTTGAACACGATTTCCGCGCCGGTGGAGCGGCCTATCCAGTTGTGCTGCATGGTGAGCACGCGGGCGGGCCAGCCATTTTCCAGCTTTTTCAGATCGGCGAGCAGCTCGTCGGCGTAGGCGGTGATGCGGAAGAACCACTGCGTGAGATCCTTCTGCTCCACCTCGGAATCGCAGCGCCAGCACTTGCCGTCGATGACCTGTTCATTGGCGAGCACGGTGTGGCAGCTCGGGCACCAGTTCTGCGGAGCCTTCTTGCGGTACACGAGGCCCTTTTCCAGGCACTTGAGGAAGAATTCCTGCTCCCAGCGGTAGTATTCGGGGCGGCAGGTGGCTATTTCTCTGCGCCAGTCATAGGAGTAGCCCATGCGCTTGAGCTGGGAACGCATGTTGTCGATATTGGCATACGTCCACTTGGCGGGGTGCGTTCCATGCTTGATGGCGGCGTTTTCCGCAGGCAGACCGAAGGCGTCCCAGCCGATGGGATGCAGAACGTTGTAGCCCTGCAGACGGCGGAAACGCGCCATGACGTCGCCGATGGAATAGTTGCGGACATGGCCCATGTGAATGTTGCCCGAAGGATAGGGAAACATTTCCATGAGAAAATACTTGGGTTTGGAAGGATCAACATCGCAGTTGAAGGAGCCCTTTTCAGCCCATATCTTCTGCCATTTTTCTTCCAGCGCATGAGGATCGTAACGAGACGAGAGTGCCATTTTTATTCCTTGAAGCTTCGGGCGTGCGCCCGCGATAACAGATCGAGAGATATTTCCGATGCGGCATCAGCCGCGGCTGCGCAGTTCTCCCTTGTCCACGGCCTTGCTCACCGCGTCGAGAATGCCGTTGACAAAGGTGTGGGAACGCGAATCGCCGTACTGCTTGTCGAGTTCGAGGGCCTCGTTCATGGAGACCTTGGGCGGAACGTCGGCGCGGTACAGCATTTCATACACGCCGAGGCGCAGCAGATTCAGTTCCACGCGCCCCACGCGGTCCAGACGCCAGTTGCGGGCGAAGCGCTCGATGACGGCGTCAAGCTCGTCGCGATGCTGCCACACGCCGTACACCAGCTCCCAGGCGAAGCCGGAAGGATCGCCGTCCTGCTCCAGAGCCTCGTCCTGACGGGGCACGGCAAGGAAAGCGGCCTTGAGCTGTTCCACGGAAGCGCATTCCAGAAATTCCTGACCATACAGAGCCTGAAAGGCCAGCAGACGCTGTGCGCGACGGGAGGGTTCTTTTGCACCCATTACAGCTGCTCCATGACGCGGATGGTTTCCACAACGGCGGCGGCGGTTTCCGAACCCTTGTTGCCCACATGGGCGCCGGCGCGCTCAATGGCCTGTTCGAGGGTGTCGCAGGTCAGCAGACCGAAGCCCACAGGCAGACCGGACTGCAGAGACACCTGCGCAATGCCCTTGGCGGCTTCGGAGCAGACGTAGTCGAAATGGGGAGTGCTGCCGCGGATGACCGCACCGAGAGCGATGATGCCGTTGTACTGCGAGAACGCGGCCATCTTCTTGCACACGATGGGCAGCTCATACGCGCCGGGCACGCGCACCACGGTGATGTCTTCCTGAGACGCGCCGTGACGGGTCAGGTAGTCGATGGCGCCTTCCACGAGATGCTGAACGATGAAGTCGTTGAAACGCGACGCCACAATGGCGATCTTCAGCCCCTGGGCATTGAGCTGTCCTTCTATGGTCTTGACGGAATACATGATGTCCTCACTCTGTCTTGGGGCATACCCGCCTGAGCAGGTGGCCCATTTTTTCTTTCTTCGTCAGCAGGTAGTCTTCATTGTAGCGGCCGGGCTCCTGCTCGATGGGCACCCGCTCCACGATGTCGAGTCCGTAGCCTTCCAGCCCCACGATCTTGGTGGGATTGTTGGTCAGCAGCCGGAGCTTGCGAATGCCCAGATCCACCAGAATCTGAGCGCCGACGCCATAATCGCGCAAATCGGGCCGGAAGCCAAGACGAATGTTCGCTTCCACGGTGTCCAGGCCCTGTTCCTGAAGCGCGTAGGCCTTGATCTTGTTGGCCAGACCTATGCCGCGGCCTTCCTGCCGCATGTAGAGCAGCACGCCGCGGCCTTCCTTTTCTATCTGACGCAGGGCCGCGGCCAGCTGACCGCCGCAGTCGCAGCGCATGGAGCCGAACACGTCGCCGGTCAGGCATTCGCTGTGAACGCGGGCGAGCACGGGTTCGTCGGTGGTCACGTCGCCCTTCACGAGAGCCACGTGGGTGCGGCCGTCCACGGAATTTTCATAGGCGATGATGCGGAACGTGCCGTACTTCGTGGGCATGGAGGCCTCGGCCGCACGCTTCACGGCCACTTCGCCGTGCTCCAGACGCCAGCGGATGATGTCCTTGTTGGCGGCGATGTGCAGATCATGCTCGGCGGCGAACTTTTCAAGATCGGCCATGCGGGCCATGGTGCCGTCGTCCTTCATGATTTCGCAGATGACCGCCGCTTCCTTGAGGCCGGCCATGCAGCACAGATCCACGCTGCCTTCCGTCTGCCCCGCGCGGGTGAGCACGCCGCCCTTCTTCGCGCGCAGAGGAAACACGCAGCCGGGAGAAACCAGATCCGAGGGCTTCGCGCCGTCGGCCACGGCCACGCGCACGGTATGGGCGCGGCCTGCGGCGGAAATGGCCGGAAATTCGCTCTTGGCGGCGTCGATGGACACCGTGAAGTTCGTGCCGAACCTGGAGCCGTTGCGCCGCGTCATGAGCGGCAGATTCAGCGCGTCGGCGCGCTCGGCGGAAAGGGAAAGGCAGATGAGTCCCCTGCCCTCCCGGGACATGAAATTGATGATTTCGGGGGTAACGAACTCGGCGGCCGCCACAAGGTCGCCTTCGTTCTCTCGGTCTTCGTCATCCACAAGGATGATCATTCTGCCCTTTTTAAGATCGTCAAGGGCGGTCTCCACACTGCAAAGGGGCATACGCTGTCCTCAAAGGCCGAAGCCGTTACGACGCAGAAAGTCCATGGTCACGCGCTCCTCGGGAGCCTTGCCGCCGGGGGCGTAGGGCTGCATGAGGTGCTTCACATACTTGCCGATGACGTCCGTTTCCAAATTCACCGCCGAGCCCGGACGCCAGAAGGCCACGGTGGTCACGCGCCAGGTTTCGGGAATGATGTTCACTTCCAGAAAACCGGGCCCGCAGTCGTTCACGGTAAGACTGATGCCGTCCAGCGTGACCGAGCCCTTGGGCACGATCTGCGAACTCCACTCCGGCGCGAACACAAGGCGGACGCAGCGTGACTGCCCCACGGGACGCACGCTCTCCACTCTCGCCACGGTATCCACATGTCCGCTCACGATGTGACCGCCGAAACGCTCTCCCATGGCCATGGCGCGCTCCATGTTCACAAGACCGCCCACGGTCAGGCCGCCGAGATTGGAGCACGACAGCGTTTCCGCCGAAGCAAACGCCGTGAACGACGGTCCGGCGGGAATCCACGTTTCCATGGTGAGGCACACGCCGTTGCAGGACACGGATTCGCCGATTTCGGGCCTGTCCCACGCAAACAGCGGATGAAACCGGAACAGGATGTCTCCGCCGCGCTTGTCCACAGCCTCGATGCGGCCCTGCCCTTCCACAAGTCCCGTAAACATGACTATCCTCTGTCCGCGCGGAAATAAAGATGAATGTCGCCGTCCACCACGGAAGTTTTCACCACGCGCATGCGCAGCGCATCATCCATGCTGTCCACGGTGCGGCCGGAGAACACGGGCGTGGCGTCGGCGTCGCCGAGAATGGCGGGAGAAAGATGCAGATGAAATTCATCCACAAGACCGCGTTCCAGAAGCGAAAGCGCAAGCTTGCCGCCCCCCTCGCAAAGCACGTACAGGCAGTGCTCGTTTTCCCGCAGGCCCACAAGCGCCTCTTCCACGTCGAGGGCGTGCTTGCCCGCGGGGCAGTCCACGCCGTACACCCGCGCACCGCGATTGCGCAGCGCCGCCGCGGAAGGCGACGCCGCCTGCGCGGCCGTGCTGAAGAACACGCAGTCCTGCGGCCTGTCGTCGAGCAGATGGCAGCTCGTGTCCCCCGCGGGCAGACGGGAGGTCATTACCGCGGCCAGAGGCTGACGCTGGGCGCTCGCCGTGCGCGCGGTAAGACGGGGATTGTCCAGAAGAAACGTGTTGCCGCCCACAAGCACCGCACCGCCCGCGCGGCCGATGTTCTCGCGCAGGCGCATGACCTCTTCGTGCGAGGCCCGGTTGGAAATGAGCTGGGAGCGGCCCGCCCGCGTGGCGATGCGTCCGTCGAGCGTGGAGGCCATCTTGAGAATGACGTACGGACGACGCGTGGTCTGCCACACGATGAAGTCGGCCACAAGATCGCGGCACTCCTTCTCAAGCACGCCCGTCTCCACCTCTACGCCCATGGAGCGCAGATATTCCGCGCCGCCCGCGGCCTGCGCGTTCACGTCGGGCATGCCGACCACCACATGCGGAATGCCCGCTTCCAGAATGGCCTTCGTGCAGGGAGGCGTCTTGCCCTGATGATTGCAGGGCTCCAGCGTGACGTACAGCGTGCAGCGCGAGGGGTCCACGCCCTTTTCGCGGGCGTCGCGCAGGCAGTTCACTTCCGCGTGTCCCTGTCCGCAGACCTGATGCCAGCCCTCGGCGACGATCTTGTCGTCCTGCACCAGCACGGCGCCGACCGTAGGATTGGGAGCCGTGCTCCAGCGCCCTCTTTCGGCCAGTTCCAGTGCCCTGCGCATGAAATTTTCGTGACGATTCACGCCTTGCCTCCTTCCTTTTCTTCTCCCGCCGCGGCGCTTTTTTCGGAGCGAGGCTCCCCGCTCACGGGACACGCCTCATCCGCGCCGTGCGGCAGATGGATGACCTCGACACCGGCTTCCGCCAGCATGTTCTTCGAGAACTCATCCGGGTAATTTTCTGAAACCCATATTTTTTTAATGCCGCAATTAATAAGCATTTTCGCACAGATAAAACACGGATACGTGGTGCAGAAAATCTCTGCTCCGCGCAGGGAGATGCCGTGAACCGCCGCCTGAATGATGACGTTCTGCTCGGCGTGAATGCCGCGGCAGATCTCATGCCTCTGCCCGGAAGGAATGCCGAGCTGCGCGCGCAGACAGCCGGCTTCAAGGCAGTGAGGCACGCCGGAGGGCGCGCCGTTGTAGCCCGTTGCCAGAATGCGCCGATCGAGCACGGCAACAGCCCCCACCTTTCTTCTCAGACAGGTGGAGCGTTCCGCCACAAGGTAGGCGATGTCCATGAAATATCGTGGCCAGCTGGCTCTGCCGCCCTGCGCCATAGCGCCTCCTGTTCCATCAACGGAAACTATCATGTGCAAGCCCGTTTGAAAACGGGAAAAAAAGACGGCCCCGCGCACAAAAAAGCGCAGGGCCGTCCCCGGTATTTACCAGGCAAACAGCGGGAACTGGCAGGCAAAGGCTTCCACTTCGGCGCGAATCTCGCCAAGGCGAGTTTCGTTGGTCGTGTTGGAAAGCACGTCCACAATCCAGCCGCCCACCTTTTCCATGTCCTTTTCCTTCATGCCGCGCGTGGTGAGCGCGGCCGTGCCGATGCGCACGCCGGACGTGACAAAGGGAGAACGGGTCTCGAACGGAACCGTGTTCTTGTTCACCGTGATGCCGGCAAGATCAAGAGCGTGTTCGGCGTCCTTGCCGGTGATGTCCTTTCTGGTGAGATCGACAAGCATGAGGTGGTTGTCCGTGCCGCCGGACACGAGATCGTAACCCGCGTCGGTGAGGCAGGAGGCCAGCACCTTGGCGTTGCGGAGAATCTGGGCCTGATATTCCTTGAATTCAGGACGCAGCGCTTCGCCGAGGGCCACGGCCTTGGCCGCAATGACGTGCATGAGCGGGCCGCCCTGAATGCCGGGGAACACCTTGCTGTTGATGTTCTTGCCGTATTCTTCGCCGCGGCTCGTGAGGATCATGCCGCCGCGGGGGCCGCGCAGGGTCTTGTGCGTCGTGGTGGTGGTGATGTCCGCAAAGGGCAGGGGCGAAGGATGCAGCCCCGCCGCCACGAGACCGGCGATGTGCGCCATGTCCACCATGAGCTTCGCGCCGACCTTGTCGGCGATCTTGCGGAAGCGCTCGAAGTCGATGATGCGCGAATAGGCGCTGGCGCCGGCCACAATGAGCGCCGGATGGCATTCCTCTGCCTTCTTTTCCAGCTCATCGTAGTCGATGCGTCCCGTTTCGCGGTTCACGCCGTAGGGAACGAAGTGATAGGTGCGGCCAGAGAAGTTCACGGGGCTGCCGTGAGTCAGATGACCGCCGTGGGACAGATCCATGCCCATCACGGTGTCGCCGTCCTTGATGAGGGCAAGGTAGGCGGCCATATTGGCCTGGCTGCCCGCATGAGGCTGCACGTTGGCGTAGTCGCAGTGGAACAGCGTCATGGCGCGGTCGCGGGCGAGGTTTTCCACCACGTCCACGAACTCGCAGCCGCCGTAATACCGCTTGCCCGGATAGCCTTCGGCATACTTGTGCGTCATGATGGAGCCCTGCGCTTCGCGCACGGCGGTAGATACAAAGTTTTCCGAAGCGATGAGTTCAAGCTTGCTCACCTGGCGACGGGATTCCTTCCAGATGGCGGCCGCGACTTCGGGGTCGCGCAAAATCAGTTCGTCCATGGTTCTCCGTTCCTGAAAATTGAGGGCCGGTCCCCCGGCCCTGCAGATTAATCGAACTTCTTCAGCACAAGGCTGGCATTGGTGCCGCCAAAGCCGAAGGAATTTATCATGGCATAGCGGGGATCGAGCTTTTTCGAGCCGCCGCCCATGTAATTGAGATCGCACTCGGGATCAGGCGTTTCCTGATTGATGGTGCCGGGCACCATGCCGGTGGAAAGCGACAGCGACGCAAACACGCTGGCCACGCCGCCGGAAGCGCCGAGCAGATGGCCTATCTGCGACTTCACGCCCGTGATGGCGAGATCCTTCGCATGATCGCCGAACACTTCGTGCATTGCCTTGGTTTCGGCGGCGTCGTTGGCGTGCGTGGAGGTGCCGTGGGCGCTCACATGGTCGATGGCGTCGGGAGAAAGTCCGGCGTCGGCCAGAGCGTTGCGCATGCTCGCGGCCATGCCTTCACCGGTTTCCAGCGGAGCCACCATGTGATGAGCGTCGTCGGAAGCGCCGAATCCCACAACTTCCGCGTAGATCTTCGCACCGCGGGCGAGCGCGTGCTCCAGCGTTTCGAGCATGAGCATGCCGGCGCCTTCACCCATGATGAAGCCGCTGCGGCCGGCGTCGAAGGGACGGGAAGCCTTTTCGGGCTCGTCCTGATGGGCCGTGCACAGCGCCTTCATGGCCGTGAACCCGGAAATGCCCATTTCCGTGATGGTGGATTCCGCTCCGCCCGTGATGACGGCGTCGGCGCGTCCGAGCACGAGCTGATCATAGGCACTGCCTATGGCGTGCAGGGCCGAGGCGCAGGCGCTGGTGGACACCACGTTGATGCCCTTGGCGCCGGTGAATATGGCCACCTGACCGGGAGCCATATTGGAAATGAGCATGGGAATATAGAAGGGAGATACGCGGTTGGGGCCGGAAGTGCGCAGCTTTTCGTGGAAGTCTTCAATGGTCTTGAGGCCGCCGAGACCGACGCCGAGCACCACGCCCACGCGCTGGGCGTTGCTCTCGTCGATCTTGAGACCGGAATCGGCCACGAGCTGCATGCCCGCGCAGACGGCGAGCTGACAGAAACGGTCCATCTTGCGGCACTGCTTGGCCGGAATGAACTCTTCAGGCTTGAAATCCTTCACTTCGCCCGCAATGTGCGTGGGAAATTCGGTGGAATCAAAATGGGTAATGCGACCGATGCCGGACTTGCCGGCAAGCAGGGCCTCCCAGCTGCTCTCAAGGTCGGTGCCCAGAGGAGTGATGGCGGAAAGGCCGGTAATGACTATGCGCTTACGATCCACGCGGAACAACTCCAGATAAAGGTGACGGGAAAATGTTCCCAACATGCCGGAACGCTTCTGAAAACAGAACTTCGGAACTCTCTTCCGAAATTTTGGTTTCGCGCGGACCTCTCCTTCCGCGAAGCGCCCGTCAGGAAACAGCTCTCGGCCCGGAACGTTCACGAGCCGTCAGAGTGGATGCCCTGTCAAGGGCCGCGCTCCCCTGCCGGACAACTGTCTTGCCGGACAGGACGCGGGCGTCCGCTCCCGCGGACGCCGTGCGGCTCGCCAACGGCGAAGCCGCCGAAACTCGAATACGCCGGGGAACGCGAAGCTCCCCGGCATCTTCATGAAAACAAGATGAAAGGAAGTAATAACTTACTTCTGCTTGCTTTCAATATAGTTGATGGCGTCCTTGACCTTCAGGATCTTCTGAGCGTCTTCGTCGGCGATTTCCACGCCGAAGGCTTCTTCAAAGGCCATGATGAGCTCGGTCAGGTCGAGAGAGTCAGCACCCAGATCTTCGATGAAGGAAGCTTCGGGAGTCACTTCTTCTTCAGAAAGCTGAAGCTGTTCGACGATGATCTGCTTAACTTTATCTTCAACGGCGGCCATGGTTCCCTCCAGGGGGTGTTTCAGGTTTCTACTTGTGCCGGAAGCTCTGCTCCGGCATTGCCAGACGACTAGGGAAAATCCCGCGCCCCGGACCGACAGCGGAGGGACGCCGGGTTTTCCGGAAATATCCTCAGCAGTACAGTCCGCCGTTGACGGCGATCACCTGTCCGGTGATGTACGACGCCTTGTCCGAAGCAAGGAAGGCCACGGCGTCGGCCACATCCTGGGCGGAGCCGAGACGGCCCAGCGGGATGGCGGAAACATAGGCTTTTCTCACGTCTTCGGCAAGAGCTGCCGTCATGTCGGTTTCGATGAAACCGGGAGCCACGGCATTCACGGTCACGGAGCGGCTGCCGAGTTCCTTGGCGGCGGACTTGGTCATGCCGATAAGTCCGGCCTTGGCGGCGGCGTAGTTGATCTGACCGGCGTTGCCCATCTGGCCGACGACGGAAGAAATATTGATGATGCGGCCGCAGCGCTGGCGGGTCATGATCTTGGCGGCCTCGCGCAGGAACAGGAAGGCGCCGCGCAGATTGGTGTTGACCACGGCGTCGAAGTCTTCGTCCTTCATGCGCAGCACGAGCGTGTCGCGGGTGATGCCGGCATTGTTCACCAGCACGGAGAGCTGCACCTTGCCCTTGATTTCCTCGGCAAAGAAGCGGGCCACCGCCTCGGAGTCGCCGGAATCCAGACGGAAGGCGCGGGCGCGACCGCCCTGAGCCTCAATGTCGGCCACGGTCTGCTCGGCCGCTTCGGGACGGCTCACGTAGGTGAAATAAATCTGATATCCGGCGGCGGCGAGGGTAAGGGCCACGGTGCGGCCGATGCCGCGGGAACCACCGGTGACAATCGCGGTAGGGGTGAGTTCGCTCATGCTCA
>NZ_DBMAHT010000034.1:0-19780 GCF_057866825.1 Mailhella sp. | reverse complement strand
CCCGACTGAGAGGATGGCGTTCTGCTTTCCGATCAGAAAGGTCTGTGCTGTCCCCGTCTTGTCTTCCGCCGTCGGCGGGAAGCTGCGATTGTCGGGCGCCTTTCCTTACGGGTGGGCGCTTTTTTTATTGCTGCGCCCTGTCTGAACGGCACCTGCTGCCATGACCGGCCGAGCGCCGGGGCGGATGATCCGCCGGGGAATCTGCATGTACAATGTCCGCTCGCTGGACTCCAACGAGTTCATCGACCACGCCGAAATTCTGGAGTCTCTGGAAGAGGGGAAAAAGCTTTCTTCCGACCGGGCCGAAGTGACCCGCATTCTGAACAAGGCCCGGGAATACCGCGGGCTCACGCATCGCGAGGCGGCCGCGCTTCTGTTTGTGGAAGACGAGGACACACTGAAGAGCATCTACGCGCTGGCCCGCGAAATCAAGGAACACATTTACGGCCGCCGCATCGTGATGTTCGCGCCGCTGTACCTTTCGGACTACTGCGTGAACAACTGCCGCTACTGCGGCTTTCACGCAAGCAACAAGACCGTGCGGCGCAAGCTTTCGCAGGAGGAGCTGCGCGAGGAAGTGCTGGCGCTGGAGGCGCTCGGTCACAAGCGTCTGCTTCTTGAGGCGGGCGAAGACGACCGCAACTGCCCTCTGGACTACGTGCTTGAGTGCATGCACACCATCTATGCCACGAAGCTTCGCAACGGCTCCATCCGCCGCGTGAACGTGGACATTGCCGCCACCACGGCGGAAAACTACCGCAGACTCAAGGATGCCGGACTGGGCACCTACATTCTTTTTCAGGAAACCTACCACAAGCCCACCTACGAATTCATGCACATGGGCGGCCCCAAGGCCAATTACGAGTGGCACACCGAGGCCATGGACCGCGGCATGCTGGAAGGCGGCCTGGACGACGTGGGCATAGGCGTGCTCTTCGGCCTGTACGACTGGCGTTACGAGGTGATGGGCCTGCTCATGCACGCCGAGCATCTTGAGGCGGTGGCCGGCGTGGGGCCGCACACCATTTCGTTCCCGAGACTGCTGCCCGCCGAAGGCGTGGATTATTTCGCCTACAGGCTGGTGAGCGACGACGACTTCAAGCATCTCATTGCGGTGACGCGTCTGGCCGTGCCCTACACCGGCATGATTCTCACCACCAGAGAGTCCGCGGAATTTCGCCGCGAGCTGCTCGACATCGGCATGTCGCAGATGAGCGCGGGCTCCTGCGTGGGCGTGGGCGGCTATGCCCATCCGCAGCGCGTTGTTCCCGGCGAAGCTCCGCAGTTTCATCTTGCCGACGAGCGCAAGCCCGAAGACGTGCTCAAGGGGCTGGTTCGCGACGGCTATCTGCCGAGCTTCTGCACGGCCTGCTATCGTTCCGGCCGCACCGGTGACCGCTTCATGCCGCTGGCCAAGAGCGGCGAAATAAGCAACTGCTGCCAGCCCAACGCCATGCTGACATTCAAGGAATATCTGCTGGACTACGCCGACAACGAGCTGCGCGCGCTCGGCGAGAACATGATAGCCGACGAGCTTTCCCGCATCAGCCGGGAGCCTCGCAGAAATCAGACGGCGCAGTATCTGAAGCGTCTGGAGCAGGGAGAGCGCGATCTGCGTTTTTAGCATTCTTGGCCGGCGTTCGGAAGAACGGGGCGGTGCAGGGGACTGCGCGCGGCGATGAGCCCGGCAGACGGCGTTGAACGCATGTCCTTTCAGCGCCGGGCCGCCCGTCCGGCGTGTCCGCGCCGAAGTTTTCGGAAGAAGACGAAGGCGCGGGCTTTTCCCCTTCGAGCAGGCGTGCGGACGCCGGGGACAGGCGCGGCAGAGGCCCTTTGTGCATCGCGCGGCCGCAGCATGTTTTGAGAGGCCGGACGGTCTCTCGCCTTCCGGCATGGTTTTGCCGGAGAGCCGTCAGAACGGGCGGGGAGTTCTTCCTGCAGGAGAAGAACGTTTGCCGGAAGGGAACAGGTCCCCTTTCCGGCAACCCCGCCTGGTTCTCTCCATCTTCTTTGCCGAGAAGCGCCGCCTTCGTTTCATGAGGGCGGCGCTTCTTGCGCATGAAAAAAGCTCCCGCAGACGCGGGAGCTTTTTGTCGATGGTTGAGGCGGCTCAAGGTGAAAAGCGCGTTTCACCCGGCAATCTGCGCGGCATCAGGGAAAGAAGATGCGCTGCGAGCGGGAGGTGGCGTCCGCCCCCTTGCCGACCCACACGAAGCGGTCGTCCCGCAGGGCGGTGTCGCCGCGGTTCCAGCGATAGGCCACAAGCGGGCCGCCGTGTACGGCGCTGAAGTCGAGGCATGCCACTGAGGGCGAGTAGAGGCGGATATCCTCGCCGGGGCTGCGCCAGTAGTGCCCGAAAAAGGTGGGATATTCCACGTCGATGGCCTCCCAGCATCCGGGATCCGGCACGGCGTCTTCGGGAAGGGAGGCAATGTCGTCGCGGCCCATGAGGGCCATCTCGCGGCAGGTGCGGCCCATGCCGAGCCACCATTTCACGCGGATGCGGCGGCGAGGGTGTCCGTCCTTGTCATCAAAGAAGACGCCGTCCGGCAGAGGAATCTCCGGACCCTTGAGCAGCACTTCCAGCGCCTCGTATTCGCAGCTTCCCTTGTCGCCTCCGGCGCGCACGTATCCCGTTTCGGTGAGACGGGGCGCGTCCTTGCGGCCGGTCACCAGGCTTTCGCCTCCGCATTCGTTGTTGAGCAGCGTGCGCATGGCCGTCGGAGACCAGCAGGCGTGAACCATGTGCAGGCGACTGCCGTCGCCGCCGAGATCGCCGAGTTCCAGCCACAGCGGCAGAGTGCGCATCCACTGAATCCAGGGCTGATAGCATCCGGCAAGCTGATCCAGCGTGGCGGCGTGCTGGGCCGTGTGCGCCTCGTTGTGACTGCGGATGAACTCGCCCGGCTTGTCGGGATCGGGCGTGCTCCAGCACACGGCGTTGAATTCATGATTGCCCATGAGGCACTCCGCGGAACCGGCCTCGCGCATGTTGCGGACGATGGTCAGCGTTTCCAGAATCTGCGGTCCCCGGTCGATGTAGTCGCCGAGAAAGACGACCATGCGGTCGGGATGTCTCCACACGCCGCCGTTTTTTTCATAGCCGAGGCGGGAGAGCAGGGCTTCCAGTCTGTCCGCGCATCCGTGTATATCGCCAATCACGTCGTAACCATTCAGCATAAGCAGCTCCAGTGCCGTGGGGACAGGGCAGGAATACCCTTGAAAAACGCCGCTGCCCCGGTATGAAGTTCAGATTAGCACAACTGTCATGGAGATAAAAGAGGAACGCGCCGGGAATTATGGAAGATCCCGTCAGGACCTGTCTTCGTCCAGACAGGCGTCCAGCGCCGCGCAGATGGCCTGCTCGTCCATGTGTCTGCCGATGAACACCAGCTTGATCATGCGGTCGCCGTAGCGTTCATCCCAGTTGCGGTCGAGTTCGGGATTGGCCCTGCGCGCCTGTTTGCGCTGTTCGGCCGGTGCGGAGGCCATCCAGCGGCCGAAGGGCGTGGCCACGGTCTGCTTGCCTGCCTGCTCGAACATGTACGACATGGAGGGATTCTTTTTGAACCACAAAAGGCCCTTGCAGCGGATGACCGACTGCGGCCAGGACGCTTCCACGAAGTCGCTGAACTTGTCCTGATTGAAGGGCGCGCGCCGGAAGTACACGAAGGTGGAAATGCCGTATTCCTCGGTGTGGGAATGACCTTCGGCGTGTTCGTGATGCTCGTGGGCGTGGTGTTCGTGATGATCGTGTTCGTCGTGCGCGGCCTTGTCGGCGTCGAACTTCTGGAGGCTCTGAATCCATCCGGCGGATTTTCCCGCCTTGGCGAAGTTGAAGGCATGCGTGTCGAGAATGTCCTTGACGGCCACCTTGCCGTAGTTGGTCTCGATGATGCGCGCCTCGGGCTGAAGCTGACGGATCACGGCCTTGAGCGTGGCGAGCTGCTCGGCGGAAACTTCATCGACCTTGTTGAGCACGATGGTGGTGCAGAATTCTATCTGCTGGATGAGCAGACTTTCCACATCGTCCTCGTCGTTGTCGCCGAGGAGCTTTTCGCCGTTCAGGAATTCGTCGGCCATGCGCATGGCGTCCACCACGGTGACGATGCCGTCGAGGCGGCACACCGTGGGCATGACTTCGTCGCCCAGCGTGATGGCTTGGGCGATGGGCATGGGTTCGCAGATGCCGCTCGCTTCAATGAGAATGTAGTCGAAGCGGCAGGTGGCGATGAGATCGAGAATCTGCTGCATGAGATCGTCCTTGAGGGTGCAGCAGATGCAGCCGTTGGAAAGGGGAATGAGACTGCTTTCCATCTCCACGTTGCCGCCTTTTTCGATGAGCGCGGCGTCGATGTTGACTTCGCCGATGTCGTTGACGATGACGGCGACCTTGTAGCCTTCCTGATTGGAAAGCACGTGATTGAGCAGCGTGGTCTTGCCCGCGCCGAGATAGCCGGTAAGAAGCGTGATGGGAACGATGTTTCTGCGCATGATGAAAACAGTGACCGCGACTGGCGCGGGTAGAGGTGACGGGCGTTGACGGCGCGCCGCAGAAGTTGTGCGCGAAGCGCTGCGAGAGCGCCCGATCTTCGGGAAAAGGAAAACGGGCAGGCCGCTCTTTCGCGCAAAGGGAGCAAAAGAGCGGCGCTGCCCGCCGTGACGTAAACGGAAAGGACGCTATTTTTCGAGGCAGGCGTCCAGGGCGGCGCAGATGGCGGCCTTGTCCATGTGCTGACCGATGAAGACGAGCTTCTGCATGCGGTCGCCGTAGGTGTCGTCCCATTCGGCGTCGAGCTGCTTGTCCACGCGGCGTTCGGCGGCCTGACGCTTGGCAGGCGCGGCGGCCACCCATTCGCCGTAGGGCGAGGCGGTCATCTGGCGGCCGGCCTGCTCGTACAGATAGGCGGTGTCGGGCTCGTCGCGGAACCAGATGAGGCCCTTGCAGCGGATCACGCTGGCAGGCCAGGCGTCGTTGACGAAGTCCTCGAACTTTTTCTGATCGAAGGGCGGACGGCGGAAATACACGAAGGTGGAAATGCCGTATTCCTCTCCGTGTTCATGATCGCCGTGATGATGATGGTGATGATGGCCGTGATGATGTTCGTCCTCGTCATGATCGTGGTCATGATGATGGTCGTGCTCGTCGTCATCGTGGTGGTGATGGTGCTTGTGATCGTCGTGGTCGTCATCATCATGATGATGCTTGTGCTCGTGATCGTGATGATGATCGTGGTCATCATCGTCGTGGTCTTCGTCCTCTTCGGGGGCGTCGGCTTCCAGGGCCTGCACCCAGCCGATGGAGGAGCAGGCGCGGTCGAAGTCGAAGCGGCCCGTGTCGAGAATGTCCTTGACGTCCACCTTGCCGTAGTTGGTTTCAATGATGTTCGCTTCGGGCTGGAGCTTGTGGATCACGGTTCTGAGCAGGCCGAGCTGATCTTCGGTGAGGCCTTCCACCTTGTTGAGCACGATGGTGGTGCAGAACTCTATCTGCTGAATGACGAGGCTGGCCACGTCCTCTTCGTCGATGTCTTCTTCCACGAGGCGCTGACCGCCGAGGAATTCGTCCACCATGCGGCGGGCGTCCACCACGGTGACGATGCCGTCGAGACGGCATATCTTGGGCAGGGATTCGTCGCCGAGGCAGAGGGTCTGCGCGATGGGCAGCGGTTCGCAGATGCCGCTCGCTTCGATGAGAATGTAGTCGAATCGGCCGGATTCGATGAGATTGAGCACCTGCTGAAGCAGATCGACCTTGAGGGAGCAGCAGATGCAGCCGTTGGAGAGCGGCACGAGGCTGTCGTCCATTTCCACGCTGCCGCCCTTGGCGATGAGGCTTGCGTCGATGTTGACTTCGCCGATGTCGTTGACGATGACGGCGACCTTGTAGCCTTCCTGATTGGAAAGCACGTGATTGAGCAGCGTGGTCTTGCCCGCGCCGAGGTAGCCGGAGAGAACGGTGATGGGGACTATTTTTCTTTTCTTCATGATGACCTTCCTGAGAGCGCGGATGCGCGTTGATGCGGGCGCGGCGGCGTCCGGCGCGATGCCGTTTCTTCCGGACGTCCGGGGGCGGAATGCGGAAGGCGTCATGCGCGGCACGTTCAAGATAGGACAAAATGGCGCGGCGTCAACCATGCGCGCCGGAAAAGCCCCTGCCGACGACGCCTGCCTGCGGAAGAAGCCCCGGCGTCGAGGCCGCGTTGCGCGCTGATCTGCGGCGACAGGCGTTGTGAGATGCCGGGGCGTGCAGGGAGCGCAGGCTCCGGGAAGGAAAAAGGCTTTCTTGCACGGCTTCGGGGAGAGAGAGGGCCGTTTTCGAGAAAATAAAGGGCGTCCGGTCCCCGGGAAGGAGTGCCCTGGGGAAAACGTCCGACGCTGCTCGGGAAAGGAAAATTTCCGTGGGAGCAGGGCGGCGTGCGGGGAGCAAGTGCCTCCAGAGCGCACGGCGGTGCCCGGAAAATAAGAGCCTTCGGGGCGTACGGCGGCGCTCGCTGCTTGCCAGAGGCGAGAGTTTTTCGTAATACACTGTTTTCCAATTAAGGAGGAAAACTCATGCAGTTTGTTTTCACGCCGGAGCGCGTCTGCTCCAAGATGTTCATGATAGACGTGGATGAAAAAAGCCGGACCATCAACAACTTCGAGTTCAAGGGCGGCTGCCCCGGCAATCTGAACGGCATAGGCCGGCTGATCCGCGGCATGTCCATCGACGAAGTGATCGACCGTTTTGCCGACATGCCCATCTGCCCCACCTCGAAGGTGACGTCCTGCCCGGAACAGCTCCGCAAGGCGCTTATTGAGCTGCGCGACAAGCTGAACGCCGGAGAAACGCCGGAACGTCCCCGCTTCGGCCTGGATGCCTTTGCCTCCGTGGCGAAGTAGCGCGGCATGTCCGGCGGCCTGAACGCCGTCCGTCATGCATCATTAAAAAGGAAAGCTCCCGATCCGTCGGGAGCTTTTTGCGTCTTTGCCGTGGGCGTTCTTACGCGGGCGCTTCGGAAGACGCGGCGCTTTCTGCAATCCGCTCTTCGTCCGTGCCGTCCGCTTTGCCGTTCTTCCGGGCCAGATACGCCCTGAGGTCGGGCATGAGCGCCTGCGCGTCGCGGTAGCCCAGCCAGTACCATTCGCCGAGCTTTTCCAGATCCTTTTCCATGCGGCCTATGTGCATGGAACGCGACGGGCTTATCACGAACACGCGGTCTTCCTTCCGGAGTTTTTCTATTTCGTCGCACAGTTCGTTGTAGTCGGCGTTGCTTCGGGCCAGAGCGTCGGAGAGGGCCTGCCATTTCGGCCCGTAGAACAGCCGGGCCAGGTTGCGCCCGGCCTCGGGGTCGCGGCGATAGTCGTCGGGATTGGTCTTCACGATGACCACGGCGCGAAAGTCGTTCTCCAGCGCCCAGCGGAAGGGAATTTTGCACGAGCAGCCGCCGTCGAGATAGGGCGTGCCGTTCATGCGCACCATCTGCGAGATGTAAGGCATGGTGGAGGAGGCGCGCGTCGCCAGCATGATGTCGGGGCAGCGGCCCTTTTCGAAATATTCCGGTTGGCCGGTGAGGCAGTTGGTGGCCACGGCCACGAAACGGCGTTCCGGCCGGAAGAAGCGCGTCATGTCCAGCGGGTCCAGCGTGCGGGAAAGCTCCCCGAACATGAAGTCGAAGCCGAAGGGCGTGCGGTTGCGCAGAAAGGCGCCGAGTCCGAAATAGCGGGGATCGTGCCGGTAGCGCAGCGGACTGCGCGCGGAACGTCCTATCTGACCGGAAACGTAGCTGATGCCGTTGAGCGCTCCGGCGGAAACGCCGATGGTGCAGGCAAAGTTGACGTCGGCTTCCATGAGGGCGTCCATCACGCCCACGCTGTAGGTTCCGCGCAGCGCGCCGCCTTCCAGCACGAGACAGCCCGGCGTGACGCGGTCGGACGCCAGTCCCCGGGGCAGCCGGTCGAGCCCGGAATAGATGTTCTGACGCATGAAAAGCTCCCTGGCGGAAACGCCGCCCTGTTTTCTGCCGGAATGAGGCGTCCGGCGACTGCGGAGCAGAAAAAGAAAAGAAATTATTCAGGAAACGTGGTTGTTTTTGAGTGTGCTCCAATATTCGATGCTTGTCGAGCTTCGTGGAAAAAAAGACATGTTTCAGAAAGCGCGGCGTATTTTGAGGAAAAGCGGCGGCGCGCTGCGGAGCATTGCGGAGTTGAGGAATATTGAGGGAACAGGGGAACGTGAGTCTCGAACGAGCTTGTCTCTGCGGGCGGCGAGCGTTCCGGGTGCTTGCTGCATGGGAACGCTGAGGCAGTGGGCTCCTGGAACCAGGCCCCCGCAGCGGGCGGCACGGGAGACAGTTTTGTGCAGTGCCCGGGCTTATTTTAATGGAGGGCCGTGTTGTGCAGGGCGTTGCAGCAAGACGCCGGAACTTCCTTTTGGAGTGGAACGTGTCCTCTGCGCGGTATGTTCCACGCGAGGCGCGAACGTGCCCGGAACTCGCAGACCGTGAGTCGGACGGCCTCGCTCGCCTGCAACATAACCGTGCGCTGCGCCGTGTTTTTTCTTTTCCGCACGGTGTCGGCAACGGTACGGTTATGTTACGATGCGGAAATATGCGGTTCTAATATGTATCAGAGGGTGGAGAAGGAACGGTGTCGGGGAGTCCGATGGGGCGCTTTTTGTGTTGTTACGGTCGGTTTCCGAAAATGTGAAAAAAATAGTTTGCTTTTTCGACGGGTTATTTTGGCGTTCCTCACTTGACAAGACAAGAAGAAGCAGTCCAGTATTATTCTACGATTTATGCCTGTACCCCCGAGAGACGGACCGCAAGGGCCCGCGGCGGGGCGCAGGCAGAAATGCCGCCCCAAAAGGCGGATCGTGCGACTGGGGGAGGTCCGCTTCGTGCGGATCAGCATGGTTTCAGCCCATAAGGATGAAGAATATGAAACTGACCGGTTCGGAAATTTTTTGTGAAGTGCTGGTGGAGCAGGGCGTGGATACGCTGTTCGGCTACCCCGGCGGCGCTGTGTTGAATCTGTACGACGCACTGTATAAATACCAGGATCGTATCCGTCATATCATTACCGCCCATGAACAGGGCGCCGCGCATGCGGCCGATGGCTACGCCCGTGCTACCGGCCGCACCGGCGTTGTCCTGGTAACGAGCGGCCCCGGCGCGACCAACCTTGTTACCGGCATCGCCACCGCCTACATGGACAGCGTGCCCATGGTCGCCATCACGGGCAACGTTCCTACGCCCCTCATCGGACAGGACAGCTTCCAGGAAGTGTACATTGCTGGCATCACCATGCCCATCACCAAGCACAACTTCGTTGTGGACAGAGTGGAAGATCTGGCCGACATTCTGCGCGAGGCCTTCCGCATCGCCCAGACCGGCCGCAAGGGCCCGGTGCTGGTGGACATTCCCAAGGACATGACCTCGGCCGTGGCCGAATTCGTGCCCGCGGCTCCCGTGCGCGACAGCTACACCACGAAGATCAACATGGACGCCATCGACAAGGCGGCGGAAATCATCAACAACGCCCAGCGTCCGGCCATCTACTACGGCGGCGGCGTCATCTCCTCCGGCGCGAGCGCGGAACTTGCCGCCCTCATGAAGAAGACCTGCATGCCCGGCGCCTACACCCTCATGGGCGCGGGCGTCATCGACAGCGACGATCCGCTCAATCTCGGCATGGTGGGCATGCACGGCTGCCGCACCAGCAACTTCGCCCTCGACTATGCCGACGTCATGGTGGCCGTGGGCACCCGCTTCAGCGACCGCGTGGCCCTCGCTCCCGATGCGTTCGGCCGCCGCGCCAAGCTCATTCAGATCGACATCGATCCCAGTGAAGTGAACAAGAATGTCAACGTGGACGTCAGTCTCGTCGGCGACGTGAAGGATGTCATCTGCGCGCTGCTGCCCAAGGTGCATCAGACCTGCCGCGACGAATGGCTCACCCAGATCGCCGAATGGCGTCAGGAAGACTACCGCCCCGAAGACAGCGACACCGTGCTCAAGCCGCATCAGGTCATCCGCAAGGTCAATGAAATGGCCGGTCTCGACGCCATCTACGTCACCGACGTGGGCCAGCATCAGATGTGGGCGGCCCAGTATCTGCATCACGTCAAGCCCCGCCACTTCCTCACGAGCGGCGGCCTCGGCACCATGGGCTTCGGCTACGGCGCGGCCATCGGCGCCAAGATCGCCTGCCCCGAAAAGCGCGTGATCCACTTCACCGGCGACGGCTCCTTCCACATGAACATGAACGAGGCCTGCACCGCGGTGAGCTTCCATCTGCCCGTCATCACCGTGATTCTCGACAACCACGTGCTCGGCATGGTGCGTCAGTGGCAGACGAGCTTCTACGGCAAGCGCTACTCCTGCACCGACCTCAACCGCCGCACCGACTACGTGAAGGTCATTGAAGGCTTCGGCGGCAAGGGCTTCCACTGCGAAACCATGGCCGATCTGGAAAAGGCCATGGCGGAAGCGCTCACGAGCGACGGCCCCGTGTGGATCCACTGCTGCATCGACAAGGATGAGAAGGTGCTTCCCATGATTCCCGGCGGCTGCACCTGCGACTCCATCATCATGGAATAGAGAAGGGGGACAATATGACGAAACATGTGATTTCCATCGTGGTGGATAACAACGCCAACGTCATGGCACGCGTGTCCTCCCTTTTTGCCCGTCGCCGCTTC
Organism: Mailhella sp.; assembly: GCF_057866825.1. Taxonomy (NCBI): domain Bacteria; kingdom Pseudomonadati; phylum Thermodesulfobacteriota; class Desulfovibrionia; order Desulfovibrionales; family Desulfovibrionaceae; genus Mailhella; species Mailhella sp. The sequence goes on along the minus strand of NZ_DBMAHT010000034.1, from coordinate 9,099 downwards.
AACATGACCAGCGTTACGGCCGCGCAGACCAGTGATCCCGCCATTTCCATCATCACCATCGTGACGGAAGGCGACTCCCACGTTCTCGATCAGATCGTGAAGCAGACCCTCAAAATGGAGGAAGTGAAGTCCATTACGCTGCTTCCGCCCAACGAAAGCCTGCTGAGCGAGACCATCATGCTGCGCATCGCCTTCGACGCCGCCACAATTTCGCCCATCAAGGATATCGTTGAGGTTTACCGGGCGCGCATTATTGACCTTACCTCTAGTAGCATGGTAATACAACTCACCGGAAAGCCTTCCAAGATCGAAGGCTTCCTTGAGGTGATGTCGCCCTATCAGATCCTCGAGATGTGCCGTTCCGGCATCATCGGCATGCCCAGAGGATCGCAGAGTGATTGGTGGAAAAGCAGCAAGGATTGACCTTTTGCTGCTGAGAATGAATTATAGTCATTGAAATGGAGAAGTTATCATGATTAAGAAGTACTATGACGCAGACTGCAATCTCGGCATGCTCGACGGCAAGACTGTCGCCATCATCGGCTACGGCAGCCAGGGTCACGCTCATGCTCAGAACCTGCATGAAAGCGGCGTGAACGTTGTCGTCGGTCTGCGCAAGGGCAGCTCCAGCTGGGCCAAGGCTGAAGCCGCTGGTCTGAAGGTCATGGAAGTGGAACCCGCCGCCGAAGCCGGCGACATCGTCATGATGCTCGTGCCCGACGAAGTCGCCGCCGACATCTACAACAAGCAGGTCGCCCCCCACATGAAGGAAGGCAACGTGCTGTGCTTCGCCCACGGCTTCAACATCCACTTCGGCTTCGTGAAGCCCGCTTCCAACATCGACGTCATCATGATCGCTCCCAAGGGCCCCGGCCACACCGTGCGCAGCCAGTACCTGGAAGGCAAGGGCGTGCCCAGCCTCATCGCCGTTGCTCAGGACTACAGCGGTCACGCCAAGGACTACGCCCTGGCCTATGCTTCCGGCATCGGCGCCGGCCGCGCCGGTATCCTGGAAACCACCTATCGTGAAGAAACCGAAACCGACCTCTTCGGCGAACAGGCCGTGCTCTGCGGCGGCGTGACCGAACTCATGAAGGCCGGTTTTGAAACCCTCGTGGAAGCCGGCTACGCTCCTGAAATGGCGTACTTTGAAACCATCCACGAAATGAAGCTCATCGTTGACCTCATCAACAACGGCGGCTTCGGCTTCATGCGCTACTCCATCTCCAACACCGCCGAATACGGCGACTACCGCACCGGCAAGCGCATCATCACCGCCGAAACCCGCAAGGAAATGAAGCAGATCCTGAGAGAAATCCAGGACGGCACCTTCGCTTCCGAGTTCATGCAGGAATTCTCCGCCGGCCGCAAGGGCAAGTTCCTTGCCACCCGTCGTCTGGAATCCGAACATCAGCTGGAAAAGGTCGGCGCCGAACTGCGTCAGATGATGAGCTGGCTCAAGAAGTAACACTGGTTTGAAAACATCGCCGGGCAGACCCCTCTGTCCGGCGATTTTCTGTCTTTTTTTCAGGGGAACAGGAGAGAGCATCTCATGAAGCTTCGCAGTGCGAATGTCACGCAGGGTGTGGAACGCGCGCCCAACCGCAGTCTTTTCTATGCCATGGGCTACACCAAGGAAGAACTTGATCGTCCGCTCGTGGGCGTCATCAGCGCCTACAGCGAGATCGTTCCCGGACACGCCCATCTGGACAAGATCGCCGAGGCCGTCAAGGCCGGCGTGCGCATGGCCGGCGGCACTCCCATTCTCATTCCGGCCATCGGCGTGTGCGACGGCATCGCCATGGGCCACATCGGCATGAAGTATTCGCTGGCGAGCCGTGAACTCATTGCCGACAGCGTGGAGACCATGGCCATGGCGCATCAGCTGGACGCCCTGGTGCTGGTGCCCAACTGCGACAAGATCGTGCCCGGCATGCTCATGGGCGCGCTGCGTCTGAACATTCCTTCCGTGGTGTGCAGCGGCGGCCCCATGATGGCCGGCGTGTACAACGGCGAGGAAGTGAGTCTCTCCAAAATGTTTGAAGCCGTGGGCGCCCGCAAGATCGGCCTCATCGACGACGCCATGCTTGAAGAGTGCGAAACCGGCGTGTGCCCCGGCTGCGGCAGCTGCGCGGGCATGTACACCGCCAACTCCATGAACTGCCTGTGCGAAGCCGTGGGCATTGCGCTGCCCGGCAACGGCACCATTCCTGCGGTTCACGCCCGCCGCATGCAGCTTGCCAAGCATGCCGGCATGGCCGTGATGGAACTTTTGAAGCGCGATATCAAGCCCCGCGACATCGTGAACGAAAAGTCTCTGCGCAATGCCCTTGCCTGCGACATGGCGCTCGGCTGCAGCACCAACACCGTGCTGCACCTGCTGGCCATTGCCCACGAGGCCGGCGTGGCCTTTGATCTTTCCCTGTTCAACGAAGTGAGCGCGCAGGTGCCGAACCTCTGCCACCTTGCGCCCGCCGGCCCCACCCACATGCAGGATCTGTACGCCGCGGGCGGCATTGCCGCCGTGCAGGCCGAACTCGCCAAGGGCGGCTTCCTCGACACCAGCCTCATCACCGCCACGGGCAAGACCGTTGCGGAGAACCTCAAGGGCGCGGTCATCAAGGATACCGGCGCGGTTCGTCCTCTTTCCAATCCCTACAGCCCCACAGGCGGCCTTCAGATTCTCTGGGGCAATATCGCTCCCGACGGCTGCGTGGTGAAGCGCAGCGCCGTGGCTCCTGAAATGCTCACGCACAGCGGCCCCGCCCGCGTGTTCGACAGCGAAGACGAAGCCATCGACGCCATCTACAACGGCAAAATTCATGAAGGCGACGTGGTGGTCATCCGCTACGAAGGCCCCAAGGGCGGCCCGGGCATGCGCGAAATGCTCAATCCCACCAGCGCCCTTGCCGGCATGAAGCTGGACACCACCGTGGCCCTCATCACCGACGGACGCTTCAGCGGCGCGAGCCGCGGCGCTTCCATCGGCCACGTCTCTCCTGAAGCCGCGGACGGCGGTCCCATCGGCCTGATTCAGGAAGGCGACATCATCAGCATCGACATTCCCAACGCCAGCATCAATGTGAACGTGAGCGAAGAAGAGCTCGCCCGCAGAAAGGCGGCGTTTGTGCCCCGCGAACCCAACATCAAGAGCGGCTGGCTTGCCCGCTATGCTCGTCTGGTAAGCAGCGCCAACACCGGCGCCGTGTTGAAATAGCGACTACGGGAGGGATGTCGGCAGAAGACATGCCCCGATCCGCTTCAATGATTCCGCTCCGGGAGGTCCGGAGCGGTCCCTCAGTCGGCGAAGCGATGCCGCAGACAGGATTCTGTTTTTTCCGACGGGAGGTCCGTCGGGAATCCCTCAGACGGAAATCTGTGAACGCGGCCCGGCGTGAACGTGTGGTTTTGCGTGCGGACGGTCCGTGCGCATCCCTCATTCCATGCGATATCATACGCCGGAGCATGATGCTGTTTTTTCGATTCCGCTTCCGTGTGAAGCGTATCCCTCAATCGGAAGAGCGGCAGGGCGACATGACGACTGGCGGCATTCCTCCGGAAACGATATTTGACGCGGTCTTTGCACAGCTAAAAACCGGATGTCACGGCGGCGTTTTCCGAATGTTTTCTGAAGTTCCGAATTTTTTTACGAAAGATGAAAGAAAACGCTTGACGGTGCAGGTGTAATCCGCTAAGTAATTTTTCGCAGCAAATGCTGCTTCGTTCCCCGATAGCTCAATAGGCAGAGCGGGTGACTGTTAATCACTAGGTTGGCGGTTCAAGTCCGTCTCGGGGAGCCAAAAGAAATCAAGCCCTTACGATAAAAATCGTGAGGGCATTTTCTTTTAACAGCGAATTTTCTCCCTAATGTCTCCCTAATTTTCCGAGGACATGGAGTGAGGGTGAGTTATGATTTTCAGGCGAAAAAGGGAGAAGCTTACTGGATCCTGCTTCGTTACAGAGGGAGGAAAAGGAGTATTCGCGACTCAGGTTCAAAAAAATTTTTTCGACGGTCGAGAGCAGAACGGTGAAGCTCAACGAAAAGCAATGAAAACTTTTCGAACTGTAGCTGCGAGTTTGCGTCAACTCGGGGATTGACGAGTTTATAAAAGTGATTACATTTGATTCATCGGCTCGTAGGAAGAGGGCGGGCTTGAATATGAGGGAAAAAAGATCCCTCCCGGAGACTTGGAACATCTCCGAGTTACTCAGAAATTTTGTCTCCGCACCATACTGAAATAATTATAGTTCTCCCACATTTTCCAGTGGACATTACATTCCGCCAGTGGCAGGGCGGTGGTAAAGCAGAAAAATTTTCTTTCTGCACCTGCTCCATCATTTTGAAAAATGGAGCTGCTATGTCCACCTCTACGATCATCTCCTCCTTCGCAAAGACTCTCCCGGCTGCGTTTGGTCGCAGCGCCATCCCACAGCTTTTACCGGGCATCATCGCTCCCGGAACGCTGGCCAATCTTGCTTCTCAGAAACAGGGTCCTCCCTGTACTTTTGCGCGCGGTAAGGTGATTTACGAGCGCGACTCCTTCCTTGCGTGGCTCAAAGACTGGCTTGACGGCGACTCTTCTGTCGAGTCTGCGTCGTCCGACTGACCCTCTAAAGGGGGCTTTTCAGTTGGAGATGTTCAGGCTCCTTGGGAAGTCCCCTGCATTGGAGATTTCTATGACTTGTTATCCTGCGTATCGAGATGCAACTTTTTCGCACAATTATAACCTGCGTTCAATATTGCCAGGAAAAACTGTTCAACTTTCACATCTTGTTATTGATCTGATGAAGAGTGTTTCAAAAGCAAAACTTCCGACTTGTTTAGCGGAACCGTTCAAAGAGAAGGTCTTTGAAGCTTGTGTTGAAGATCTTTTTGCCTCACTTTCAGATCAAGAGCGCGAGGAGGTATTGATTCAGATTGGGAATTTTCCTGGAAGACGCCCTTCATCTATCATTGAGGATGCGGCGAGTACGATGAATTGCCCTCGCGTCGTCAGGGCGTTGGTTCTCGGACGTCTTCTCGGCATTCGCCCAGAAAATCTGTTCAATACATTTTCAATAGACATCTCAACATATTGTAATTATAGGGTAAAAACGGATATAAACCAACTCCCCTCCCAGCTCGTTGTCGGAGAAGAGGTTTACTTTTTAGACCGCATTGATTATCAGCTCGATTTTCAGGGCTACGTGTCTCATGCAGTTATGGAGTTTCGGGCAAACAGCGGTGCTTTTTTCCATCTCTTAGCGAGCCGAACCGCTGTTGAAAATAGGTGGGGAGAGCTGATACCCACGTTGACTTTGGGGAAAAGCCATGCGCCGAACTTTGTCTTGGGCGCAGTTGAGATTGATGATAACCCGGAATCCATAATTTTTTTGCCTCTCGACTTGCACACGGCGCTTGCGTTACGGCAGAAAGTATGGAGAGCTAAAATTCCCCCCAAGGAAGCTGTTGTCTCAGGCATCGTCGGTGGAACGAAAGCTGTTGAGGCTGCTGAGGTCAAGGTTTTTGCGCACCATCGTGTTGTTCTGCTCCCAGAGTATACAAAAGTCGGACTTCAAGCTGTTGGCGATGTCGTCAAACAACTTCGGGCTGTCAATGCGGATGCCGTTATTTATCCTTGGCCTCTGCTTGTCGATACTGATTTTTCAAGTATCCGTGGTGAGGCATGGGAGCAGGAACTTTATCGTAACGCTACGAGTTTGAAGCGGGTAGAAGACGTTTCAGCACTCTTATATCGTCTGAACGAAGAAGCTATGACACCAGAGCAGTTCGAGGGGTTCTTGGAAGAAATCGGCATGGTCACTGTGGAGAGCTCTTCTGTCGATGTCATAGCCTCTGAAAAGCTCCCTCAAGTAAAGAAATTTTCTGAGCTTAGTCGGGGAAATACAGAAAATTATGAACCTGATCTTGCCCGTATCTTCAACGTCGGTCAGATTTCACTTCTTTGGGGACCATCGAACTCAGGAAAGAGTTTGATGGCCGCCAGTTTTGCATTGGCTATCGCTTCCGGGAAATCGATGTTTGGCATCCCGAATCATGGGAGCAAAAGGAGTGTGCTCGTGGTCGACGGTGAGCTCACGGAACAGGAGCTTGCTAACCGGTACGAACAGTTGGCAAGTGCGTATGAGCTTGCCGATGATCTTGACCGCATAAGCTTTATTCCAACTCGCTCCTATGCCGTTGATGACTGTAACCTTCTCAATGGAAAGCTTGACAAGACGGTATGCAACTATGCCCAGAAAAACCAGTATGATGTTGTAATATTTGATAATCTTATCACACTAGCACCGACATCAGCTCGCGGAAACGAAGATGCTTTATTTTCTGTAATTCGCAGCTTGGAACGACTTGGAGCATCGGTTATCATTGTGCACCACGCCACGAAGGACGGAGCAAGCTTCAAAGGCTCATCCAACCTCGCCAGTAAAAGCCAGAACATCTTGAAGATAGAAGGGCGTAGTGGCCTTGAACCCGAGATAGATAATTGCCCAGCATTGCGGCGGGCCTTTGAATCAGAAGGCGCCATCTGCCGCATGACCTGGGAGAAGTGCAAAACTGCACCTGGCCTCGAAGGACAGACTCGGACGTGGCAGCTTCCTCTTGGCAAAACGTGGCAAGCTCTGGACGTTCAGGTGGAGACAGAGTCTTCATGTGCTGATGGTGCCGAAGTCACAAGGGCAGATGTTACCACCGTCGACTTGACCAATGATGAGCAGAAGGTACTCGAGCTCTTTACGGACGGAAGAACCCGAATCAAGCGTACCGATGTGGAGCAGGCTCTTTCTTGCCATGAAGATAAAGCGGGCTCGACTTTGAAGTCCCTGGTGGAAAAAGGCCAGCTTGAAAGCATCGGCGCTGGACGTGGTACAAAATATCAACGCGTTGGATAGCCGTCTCATTCTCTGTTTCGCCCGAAGGCGTACTGCTTTCGGGCGTTTTTATGCCCTGAAATCCCCCGAAAAAAGACGTGGAAAACTCCGCGTTTCTCCGTCTGGTAGGGCATTTATCTCCTGTTTTACGCCCGATTTTTCTCCGGGAACTCATGCAAAAAATCAAAAAAATAAATATATTTCAATTAGTTATGCTAGTTGCTTTTCTTCAGGGTAATTTCAAAAAAATTGAGCATGTAGGCCCCCGGAGTTTAGTTCCGTGGGGCCTTCATTTATTCATCGTCCTCTGTATCTTTCACAATTTTTATGGCGATCTGAAGTACAAGGATACCTATTGCAAGCCAAGTCGTTGGTTTGATGGATGACGCCATGGTAACCTCCATTTTTAGAGTAGAGTTTGTTGAAGTATCCGGAAAATAGCCGGAGCCAGTTCACGGATGTCGGCAATGGTTTCGGAGCCAGGAATCATAGAGATGATGGCTGGGGCGTCGATGCCGATACCCAGTACGTCCATTCCCATTCGTAGCGCTGCGGCTATCGTTTCTTTGGCAGTCTCAGGATCGTCCGGGTAGCCATCCGTCACCACCAATACGACTTTTCGATGTTCTGGTCGTGTCGAAAGCATCCCCAATACCCACCATAAGGCTTCAGTCATGGGTGTGCTTCCATGAGCTTCTGCGGCGAATGAGTTTGTTATACGTTTACCATGGCGCAATAACGGGTAAACTGTGGCCGCAACATCTTCCTTATAATCGGCAGGGAAAGCAGAAACGCCTACGGAGATGCCCGGGATAGCAGCCAAAGCCAGCGCCACGGAGTAACAAGCAGCGCAAGCAAGGTCTATTCTGCTTGTCATAGAACCGGATATGTCCAGTAAAATGTGGACAGAGGTATCTATTCCCGTAACTGATTCATTTTTCAGGAACAGTCTGGGATTATGAACGGCAATTCGGTAGAGACCATGCGTAGAGAGTTTTCCATGCCGTGAAGGACTGGAACGCCGCAATACCTGAGATTGAAGAAGCCCCTGAAGTTTCGTCTGTAAAGCTCTGGATATGGTTTGGGCCTCCATGATAAGTGCATCGGGAAGTTCGTTGGTGGTGAGCTTTCCTTCTACGGCTACGCTCATTCCCTTGCGTTGTTGGGGGGAGCATTGGCCGGAAATCATGTCGGAGAGCTGCTTACCCATAGAGGTTGGCAGCTCTTCTTCTGTTGCTTGTAGAAGTTCTTGAAGCGGTTGTTGTGCACCTCCTTTTTGGGGTTCTTGTTGGGTTCGTTCTGAGTTATCCTGCGCAGTTATCGAGGGGGATACTACTGGGCTTTCGGTGGATTTTTGTTCCTTCTGGGCTTCCTGTTCGATCAGCCGGAGAATGTTCTGGGCAAAATCCAGCGAATCCTGCGTAGATCGGCATCGGGCCGGAATATCCCGCATGATCGCGTCAATACTGGAGCGTAATCCGGGCCAGTATTTTTGCATAATGTTTGCTTCGAGTTCGCAATTACGAACCAGCTCAGGCACATCCCAGGAACGCAGCGTCAGGAGCACATAGTTCAGAACAGAAAAGGCCGGGGAGTCATTTTCCCCAGCCTTTTCTTCTGCCGTATCCTTCAAGAAAAAATGCCGTATGAGCCAGATAAAATGCTCTCGACATCCCGGATAACGTTTGATGATTTCATGCTCCACTCTCCAGTCCTCTATGGCATTCCAGAGGTATTTTTCGACAGGGGTGAGCCTCATTCCCTTCAACATGCCAAGGTCCGTATGCCGGATATGAGCCGCCTCATGGTCAATAAAGCCGCTCACCAGAGGGTACAGAACTCCTTCATCGTCAACAGGAAGAGGTGGAAGGAATATAGTATCGCCGTTAGTGCAGGCGGTATCCGAAGAACCGATAACGACCTTGACACCCAGCTTGTTGCCCAGCATCGAGGCAACAAGCGGCATGGCTTTCATCGTGACTGACATAGAAGCGTCCTTTTTTTACCATAGGCCCAAACTATCGAGGCGTGGGCTGGATGGAATGTAGCTATGCTCAGGCGGTAGATTCAGTACGGGGGCTTCTTGCTGGAATCCCTGCAACAGATCATCCAGTACGTTTTCTTCTTTCGGGGTGGCCAGTAACGCCTGGGTCTGCTGAATCAGTGCCTCCTTATCCTTGAGCAGGCATACAAGTCCCTGAAGCGTAAGCAGCGCGTTACCAGAGAGAT
>NZ_DBMAHT010000033.1:7719-20505 GCF_057866825.1 Mailhella sp. | reverse complement strand
GGGCGGTCGGCCGAGGCGCGAGGCTTTGCCTGTCTGCCGCAAGCGCAGGCGGGGGACACGATCAGTAGAGAGCCGGATGACGCGGCTTTCGGCAGAAACAACGTGCGGCGCGGGCCCGGACGGACGCGCGCCGCAATAGTGCCGGATTCGGCGGAGGCGGGCTTTTGCAGCCCTCTCAGCCTCGACGCATGGCGGCCCGCACGGCGCGCACTTTTTCCTCAATGTCCGGAGCGCCCACGAGTTCGGAGACAAGCGCGCAGCACTTTGCGCCCCGCCGCGTCACTTCCGCGATGTTGTGTTCCTTGATGCCTCCGATGGCCACGAAGGGCAGGCGGATATTGGCGACCACCCATTCCAGATAGGAAAAACCCACGGGCGAGCACACGTCTTCCTTGGTCTGCGTGGCGAAGATGGGCCCCACGCCGATGTAGTCGGCTCCGGCAGCCACGGCCGCCCGGGCCTGTTCGGGGCTGTGCGTGGAGAGCCCGATGATCTTGTCCGGGCCGAGCAGGCGGCGGACTTCCGGCACGGGAAGATCGTCCTGACCGACATGAACGCCGTCGGCGTCCACGAGCATGGCGATGTCCACGTGATCGTTGACGATGAAGCAGGCTCCGGCCTCCAGCGTGAGGCGGCGGAGCAGACGGCACTCTTCCAGCATGACGCCGGCATGAGCGTGCTTTTCGCGGTACTGCAGAATCTTCACGCCTGCGGAAAGCAGGGCGCGGGCCTGTTCCTCCACGCTGCGCCCGAGGGCGAGGCGGGAATCGGTAAGGGCGTAAACGTCGGTTTCGCCGGGAAGTATGCGGGGCATGACGAATCCTTAAAGTAAATCTTTAATTGTTCCCGTGAGCAGCCATTCGAGGGCCGCGTCGGCCTGCATGGCGGCGCACTGCATGACGCGCGGAGCCAGGGGCGGACGTTCGGCGATGTCGCTTTTCATGTCGCCCACCACAACGATATTGCCCATGCGGCGGCGGCGCATGGCAAAACCGCCCACGCCTCCCATGCCGGAGCCGCACACGACGATCTTGCCCGCGGCCGCGGCCGCCGAGGCAAAGAGCGCCTTGGTTGACGCGTTGTCCAGCGCCTCTATCCAGATGTCGGCTTCGGGCAGCAGCGCGGGAATGTTGTCGCGATTCAGCCACAGCATGCGGGCGTCCACGCGAAGGTCAGGGTTCAGCGCCAGAAGCTGTTCGGCAAGGGCTTCAACCTTGGGCCGTCCCACGTGGGCGGGAAAATAGTGCTGACGGTTGAGATTGGAAGGCTCCACCTTGTCGCCGTCGATGACGATCAGGCGTCCTGCGCCAGAACGGGCAAGCATCATGGCCGCGTTGGAGCCGAGACCGCCCGCGCCGGCAATGCCCACGCAGGCGGCCTTCATCCGCCGTCGCTGTTCTTCGGTAAAGCAGGAAAGAACGCCGGCGAGCATGGCTAGAAGTCGCAGGCTTCCCAGTCCTTGGCCACGGCCTGATAGCCCAGCGCGGCAAGGTCATGGGTCATTTCCTGCACGGAACGGTGATCGGAAATGTCGAACTGTCCGGAGTTTTCGGCTTCCACCACGCGGCCGCCCACGGCCGTGGACACGCCCGCCGACACGCGGGTGACGCCGATGGGCACGATGTGATTGCGCATGTTCGCGCTCTCGCGGCTCGACACCGTGATGCCGCAGCGCGGCAGGAAGCAGCGCAGCGCGGTGATGTACTGCACGAACTGGCGGTCGTCCACGCCGTGCTTGACTTCAAAGCTGCCTTCGTGCGGGCACATGCGCGGCACGGACAGGCCGATGTCCACGCCGGGGAAGTGCTTCTGCAGCCACCAGGCGTGCAGACCGGTGCAGAAGGCGTCCTGAATGAACTCGTCGAGACCCATGAGCGCGCCTATGCCCACGCTGTGCATGCCCGCCTTGGCCGCACGGGCGGGCGTGTTGAGACGCCACAGAAAGTCGTGCTTGGGCCCTGCCGGATGCAGCCATTCGTACAGTTCGCGGTTGTAGGTTTCCTGGAACATGGTCATGCTGTCCACGCCGCTTTTGATGAGCATGCGGTATTCGTCCAGCGTGAGGGAATAGACTTCCACGCCCACGGAGGCGAAGCGGGGCTTGATGCGTTCGGCCACGTCCGCAATGTAGCGGGGCGAGGCGATGTGACGCGCATCGCCCGTGAGCAGAAGAATGTGACTTATGCCCGCGTCGGCCAGAGCAAAGGCTTCGGCCGCGGCTTCATCGACCGTGAGGTGGCGGCGCTTCTGATGGTTGTCGGCGTTGAAGCCGCAGTAGCGGCAGTGATTCGTGCAGATGTCGGAAACGTAGAGCGGCGAGAAGATGTTGACCGCGCGTCCGAAAAACCGGAGCGTGATTTCGCGGGAGCGCTGCGCCATCTGTTCCAGAAAGGGAGCCGCAGCCGGGGAAAGCAGCGCCATGAAGTCTTCGGGGCGCAGCACGTCCTTGTCCAGAGCGGCGAGCACGTCGTGTTCCGTGGCTTTGGCGGCCAGTTCCGCGCGGCGTTCGCGGGGCCATTCGGCCAGACATTCGTCGAAATGCGCCTCTCCCGGCGCAAAGGTATCAGCCAGAACAGGAGTATCCATAAATTTGAGCCTTTATTTCGGTGTCGGAGGCCGGTTCGGCGGATGTCGAACCGGCTTCGCGCTGCCGCCGTCGCGTTGCGCGCGGCAGAGAGGGAATCGGAAAAGCGCCCGGCAAAGGACGCGCGCGGCGTCCCGGTGCGGGCGGTGAGAGCGTTTTTTTCGGCAATCGCCCGGAGTTTGACATGGCCGGGAGCGGACGCCGACGTCTGCAAAGGGCGCAGAGCATGCTCCGGCCGGAGAAGGCCGCAGGAGAAGGACTACGGCGTCCGGCGCGGAGCATGGACGCGTCACGGGCTGAGACCGGCTCCGGCCTGAACGGAGGAGTCTTTTGCCCTGCGGCAGGATTCCCGCATGGGAACTGCCGCTCTTTTGCTAACGCAGGAAGCCCGTCAGCGGGGAGGAGGCCACGGCTCCGCCGGAATGCACGGCCCCGGCTCCGGCAAGGAACGCGGTCCGGCCGGCTTCCACGGCGCGGCGGAAGGCGGAGGCCATGGCCACGGGATCGTCGGAAGAGGCGATGCCGGTGTTGACCAGGCAGGCGGCCGCGCCCATTTCCATGGCTTCGCAGGCCTGCGAAGGACGGCCTATGCCGGCGTCCACCACGATGGGCAGGTCGATTTCCTCAATGAGAATGCCGATCATTTCCTTGGTGCGCAGGCCGCGGTTGGTGCCGATGGGCGAGCCCAGAGGCATGACGGCTGCGGCTCCGGCGTCCACGCAGGCGCGGGCCACGTAGAGATCGGGATTGATGTAAGGCAGCACGGTGAAGCCTTCCTTGACCAGTATTTCCGTGGCCTTGGCGGTTTCGTAGCCGTCGGGCAGCAGATGCCGGGTGTCGGAAATGACTTCGATCTTGATCCAGTTGCCGCAGCCGGCGGCGCGGGCCAGGCGCGCGAGGCGCACGGCTTCTTCGGCGTTGCGCGCGCCGGAGGTATTGGGGAGCAGGCGCATGGAGGAGGGAATGTGTCCCATGACTCCGGTCCCGCCCTTGTCCACGCGGCGCATGGCCACGGTGATGACCTGTGCGGCGCTGGCCTCGCAGACGGCGGGAATGAGGGCGTCGTCGCTGTATTTTCCGGTTCCGATGAAAAGGCGGCTGTCGAGTTCCACGCCGCCGATGACGAGCTTGTCGGACTGCTGCATGTTAACCTCCTCCCACAAAGTGCAGGAGCTCCAGGCTGTCGCCCGGGTTGAGACGTACGGCAGCGAAGTTGTCTTTGGCAACGATGTCTCGATTGAGCTCGGCGACCACGACGCCGGGGTCGAGCCCGCGTCCGATGATGAAGTCGAGCAGGGTAAGGCCTTCGGTGATTTCTTCTGTTTCGCCGTTGACGGTGATGCGCATGGAAACCTCGCTGGGATAAAAAAAACGTCCACCAAAGGGGCGGACGTGAGGTTTCTGCAACGAAACCGAGCTTCCCTTCGGCAGTGCTGGCTGCATCAGGTTCCAAGGGTCAGAGGCATTATCCTCTTTCTCAGCCGTGAGGCTCCCCTAGCTGGTGAACGAACTGTTTTTAATCCCGGTGATGTTTTTTTGCAAGAAAAAACTGGAATATGGGTCTTGGGCAGGACTGATGCACGTTGCGGGAGCGCAGGCACCAGTAGAGGGGAACCATCCAGAGATAGATGGCAAAGGGAATGATGACGGCTCCCTGCTGCAGGGTGAGGCTGCACATGGAAAAGGCGATGCTCCACGGCAGCACGGCGGAGAGCAGCACCACGCTGTTTTCCAGATACATGGCCATTTCTCGGCGGTTGTGCTGGGCGTGGGCGCAGAGCTGACGGGTGAGGATGATGGAAAGGGTCTGATTGCAGGAAAGGCCGGTGGTGAGAAGCCCCACCAGGGCCGTGGCGCGGAAGGCGCCGATGCGTTCGGCGAGCGCTTCGACCATGTGCTCGAAGCTGTCCAGCAGGCCGGATTTCTCGAACAGAGCGGAATACGAGGAGGAAATGGCCACGATGGCGGCCACGTTGAGCATGGAGAGCATGCCGCCGCCCTTGAGCATGGCAAGTTCCGGCAGCGGGGGGCGGTAGCCGAGCGTCATGGCGGAGAGCAGGGTAAACACGGGCGTTTTCTGAAAGACGAGGGACGCGCCGAAGGCGAGCGCGATGCTGACGGCCATGGCGATTTTGACGTTGATGCGCAGCACGCCGAGCACGAGAACGGCCAGAGCCGGAAGCAGCACCCAGAAGTTGAACACGAAGTTTTCGCGCAGGGCGTCGGTGGCGCCTTCGGGCATGACGTGTTCGGGGCCGAAGAGGGAGAGCAGGGCGTAGCCCGCGCAGGTGAGCAGAAAGGGGGCGGTGCCGTTGCGCAGCATGCGCTTGAAGTTGCCGTAGATGTCGGTGTGGGTGAGCGCGCAGACGAGCGCGGCGCTGGAGGACATGGGGGAGCAGCGGTCGCCCACGTACACGCCGCTCAGAATGGCTCCGCCCACGAGCACTTCGTTGAAGCCGGCGGTGTGGGCCATGAGCATGCAGACCACGCCGAGAGTGCTCACGGTGCCGAAGGCCGTGCCGATGAGAGTGCTCAGGGCGGCGCAGAGCAGAAAGCTCCAGAGCACGAAGAAGGTGGGATTGATGAGCGTAAGGGCCCAGTCGATGAGCATGGGAATGGTGCCGCTTATGCGCCAGATGCCCGTGAGCATGCCGATGAGCGTGAAGATGGCGAGGATGTTGGAAATGCGCCGCACGCCGCGCAGAAGCAGACGCAGCACCTCGGGCAGAGGAATGCCCGTGCTGCGGGCGTAGCCGCCGAAGCAGAACACGCCGAAGCCGAGGGCCCAGAGAAGAGAACGGCCGGCGGCGATGCAGAGGACGAGGCCGCCCACAAAGAGGCCGAGCGTGATGATCTGGCCGCGGGAGACGCGGCCTGCGGACGAAGAGGAAGACATGGCGATATCCTGAAGGTGCGGGGCGGGATCAGGCGAAGTCATCGGGCAGAGCCACCACGGCAAGACCGTGTTCGTCGGCGAGACGGAGCGCTTCTTCGCGGTCGAAGAACAGCGTTTTTCCGGCCTGAATGGCCAGCACGGCGTAATGGTGTTCCACCAGATTGCGGATGGTGGACAGTCCCACGGAAGGCAGATCGACGCGTTCGTCCTGGCCGGGCTTGACCATTTTGATGGCGATGCAGCCTGCGCCGCCGAGTTCTGCGCCGCGCTTCAGGGCGGCGTCCGTGCCTTCGAGGCACTCCACGGCCATGACCATGCCTTCGCGTACGACAAGGCACTGACCGATGTCGAAGGAGCCCATGGCGCGGGCGATGGGCCAGCCGTAGCGGATGTCCCTCCACTCGTCGTCGCTGGGGGCGCGGCGGGTGAGGGTTCCGCCCGGGGCGCGCAGTCCCGGCGCGAGATCCACGGCGGCCACCACGTGAATGCCGTCCTTTTCTATGTCGGCCATGATGGCGCGCAGAAGGGCGTCGTCGCCTTTTTTCTTCAGGGAGAAGAGGAGCTTTGCGGCGCGCCAGTCGGGGCGGAATTCGAGCGCCTTGGGCTTGCTGATGGAGCCTGCCATGCACACGCGCGAGACGCGGTGTTCCTTGAAGAATCCGATCATGCGGCTGAGCTGGCCCAGATGGAGCAGTTCAAACACGTCGGCGCACTCGGCGGTGGCGGGATCGGTGTGCCCCTGAAATCCGCAGACGACCACGCCGAGCCCTGCGGCGCGGGCCTCCTGTGCCACAAGGCGGGGAAACTGACCGCCGCCCGCGATGATGCCGATATTCTCTGCCATGACAACTCCGAATAAAGAAAAAAATCGGAGGCAGTATAAGCGCATCTTTCGAGCTTCGCAACCGCGGCGCGGCGCCTTCCGGGCATTTTTCCGCGGCGAAGAGCGCAGAAAAAGCTCGCCGGACGGCGTCGGTCGGGCATATCGGCGCTTGCCCTCCGGTCATTATCCTTGTATAAATGGGGCTCTTCCAGAAATGTCCGGGAACAGCTCCGCGCCGCAGGCCGGGGCGGAGCCGCGGATTTGCTGCGGCCTTTTGCACGAAAGGCGCGCATGACGGCCGGAATGCCGGCCATGAAAGGTTTTGCCATGAATATTGCTCACAAGATCATCAGCGCCCACCTCGTGGAAGGGGACATGGTTCCCGGAAAGGAGATCGGCCTTCGTGTGGATCAGACGCTCACCCAGGACGCCACCGGCACCATGGCCTGGCTTCAGTTCGAAGCCCTCGGCCTGCCTTCCGTCCGCACCGAACTTTCGGTGAGCTACGTGGATCACAATACCCTGCAGATGGGGTTCCGCAATCCTGACGACCACCGTTTCCTGCGCACGTCGGCGCAGCATTTCGGCGCGGTGTACTCCGCTCCCGGCTCCGGCATCTGCCATCAGCTGCATCTGGAAAACTTCGCCCGTCCCGGACGCGTTCTTCTCGGTTCCGATAGCCACACTCCCAACGCCGGCGGCATGGGCTGCCTCGCCATGGGCGCGGGCGGTCTTTCCGTGGCGCTCGCCATGGCCGGAGAACCCTACAGCATTCCCATGCCCAAGGTGGTGAAGGTGTGGCTTACCGGTCGTCTCACCGGCTGGGCGCAGGCCAAGGACGTCATTTTGCACATGCTCTCCCGCCTGAGCGTGAAGGGCGGCGTGGGACGCATTTTTGAATACTGCGGCCCCGGCGTGAGCACGCTTTCCGTGCCGGAACGCGCCACCATCACCAACATGGGCGCGGAACTCGGCGCCACGGGCTCCCTGTTCCCCTCCGACGAGCGCACCCGCGAATTTCTCCGTCAGATGGGCCGCGAGCAGGACTGGGAACCGCTCTATGCCGACGAGGGCTCGCAGTACGACGAGGAAATGGAAGTGGATCTTTCCTCCATCGTGCCTCTGGCGGCGCGTCCGCACATGCCCGACAACGTGGTTCCCGTGGTGGAACTGGCCGGGCTGCACGTGGATCAGGTGGCCATGGGCTCCTGCACGAACTCTTCCTACGCCGATCTGCATCTGGTGGCCGAAACCCTGCGCGGACGCCGCGTCTGCCCCGAAACGGACACCTGCATGGCTCCCGGCTCGCGTCAGGTGCTGGCCATGCTCACGGAAGAAGGCTCGCTCGCCTCGCTTCTGGAAAGCGGCGTGAGACTGCTGGAATGCGCCTGCGGCCCGTGCATCGGCATGGGCAGCTCGCCCGTGTCCGGCGGCGTTTCGGTGCGCACCTTCAACCGCAACTTTGAAGGCCGCAGCGGCACCCGCGACGCGCAGGTGTATCTGGTGAGCCCGGTCACGGCGGCGCAGTGCGCCATCCACGGCTGCTTCACCGATCCCGCCACCTGGGGCGAAGCGCCCGCGCATCCCGATTTCCCCGCCCGCGTGCCGGACGGCCGTCATCATTTCCTGTTCCCCGCCGCCACGGAAGAGGAGCGGGCGAAGGTGGAAATTCTGCGCGGACCCAACATCGTGGCGCTCGAAACCTTTGACGCGCTTCCCGCGGAACTTTCCGGCGAAGTCACCCTCAAGGTGGGCGACGGCATCACCACCGACCACATCATGCCCGCGGGCGCGGAAATCACCGCGCTGCGCTCCAACGTTCCGGCCATTTCCCGCTATGTGTTCAGCCGCACCGACGAAGGCTTCGTGACTCGTCAGGACGGCGTGAAGGCCGCGGGCAAGGCCGGCGTCATCGTGGCCGGGGAAAACTACGGACAGGGCTCCAGCCGCGAACATGCGGCGCTGGCTCCGCGTCATCTCGGCGTGCGCGCCGTGCTGGCCAAGTCCTTTGCCCGCATTCATCGCGCCAATCTCATCAACTTCGGCATCCTTCCGCTCATTTTCGTTGACGGGGCCGACTACGACCGCATGGCGCTCGGCAACGGCGTCTCGCTCGACACTTCTTCCATGACTGCCGGCGGAGAAGCCGTGCTCAAGGTGGAAGGCGTGGGCGACGTGCGCGTCCGCAACGACCTTTCCGACAAGGAATGGGCCGTGCTCAAGGTCGGCGGTCTGCTCAACGCCGTGCGCGCCCGCCGCGCCGGATAAAGGAACCATCGAGCCGTCCGCGGCTGCGTAACATCAATACAACAATAAGCAAGGAGTCGTCATGCTGGACGGCATCAGAGCCAATGCCCAGTCGTGGGGCGTAAAGCTGGCTTTCGGCATCATCATTGTGGTCTTTGTCTTCTGGGGCATCGGATCCTACACCGGTCCCAAGGGTCTGGTGGCTTCCGTCAACGGCCGGAACATCACCGAGGTGGAGTTTCAGCGCGCCTACGCCATGATGGAAGACAACGTGCGCCGTTCCATTCCGAACGTCACGTCGGAAATGCTGGAAAGCTTCCAGCTCGAACAGCGCGTGCTGCAGTCCCTCATGCAGGAAAAGCTCATTGAGGACGAGGCCGAACGCGCCGGTCTGACCATCAGCCCCTACGAACTGCGTGCCGCGCTCGAACAGCTTCCCTTTTTCCAGAAGGACGGCAAGTTCGACGCCGACACCTACCGCGAAGTGCTGAGCAAGAACCACATCACGCCCCGCCAGTTTGAAACGGATCAGGCGAAGTCCATGCTTCCGGCCAAGCTTCAGCGCCTGGTGACGGCGGGCGCCTACGTGGATCCTGCCGCGGTGAAGGCCATCTTCGACTACGCTGCCGAACGCCGCCGCGTGGACTACATTCTGTTCCCGGCCTCGGCGCACATGGACAAGGCCGCGCCTTCCGACGAAGAGGTCGCCAAGACCTATGAGGCGCAGAGCGCGAACTTCACGGTGCCGCCGAGCGTGAACGTGGAGTTCATCCGCCTCGATCCCGCCGTCATGGGCGATCCCGCTTCCATTTCCGACGCTGATCTTCGCGCCGCCTACGACGCCCGCAAGAATCAGTTCACGGAAGAAGAAAAGATTCATGCCCGTCACATCCTCGTGCGCGTGCCCGCGAACGCTCCTGAAGCCGACGTGAAGAAGGCCGAAGAGCAGATCAAGGCGCTTGAGGCCCGCATCCGCGGCGGCGAGGACTTCGCCGAAGTGGCCAAGAGCGGTCAGGACGGCACGGCGGAGCAGGGCGGCGATCTCGGCTGGTTCACCGCCGGTCAGATGGTGCCCGAGTTCTCCAAGGCTGCGTTTGCCCTGAAGGACGGCGAGGTGTCCGCTCCCGTGCGCACGCAGTTCGGCTTCCATCTTATTAAGAAGGAAGAGCACAAGCCTGCTGTGACTCACAGCTTCGACGAAGTGAAGGACAGCCTGCGCGCCCAGCTTGCCACCGAAGCCGCCGGTCGCGGTCTGGAAGAGAAGGCCGACGTCGTTCTCGCGCAGGCGCTGGCCGGCAAGAGCATGGACGAAGCCGCCAAGGCCGCGTCCGTGGCGGCCGTGAAGGCCGAAAGCACCGGACTCATTTCCGCCGAGGAACTGGGCCAGAAGCTCGACATCCGCGATTCCGACGTGCAGACCATTCTTGCCGCCGCGTCGGGCACGGTGCTGGATTCCGCCGTGCCGTCCGGCAATGCGCTCCTGGTGGTGAAGGTGCTGGAAAGCAAGCCGCAGAGCGTGAAGCCTCTGGAAGAAGTGCGTCCCCTCATCGTGGAATTCCTCACCCGTCAGAAGGCTGCGGAAATGGCCATGGACGACGCCCGCAAGGCCCGTGCCGCCTTCCAGAACGGCAAGCCCGCCGAAGGCGCGGAAATCAAGACTTCCGAACCCTTCGGCCGCGACGGCAACATCGCCGATCTCATTGCCGATCCGGCGCTCGCGCAGGCCGCATTCGCCGTGCCGAAGGTTTCCGACGCGTGGCTCAACGACCCCTATCGCGTGCAGGACGGCGCCGTGCTGGCGCGCGTGTCCGCCATCGAGGCTCCTTCGGAAGACGAATGGAAGGCCGCCGCGCAGGACATGCAGGCCCGCATGACGAACGACCGGGCCAATCTGGTGTATCAGGTCTATCTGACCCAGCTCGGCTCGCAGGCCAAGGTGAAGATGTACAATTCGCCGCTCCTGGCCAAGACGAAAAAGTAAGATTCGGGCCGGAACGAAATTTTCGTTCCGGCCCTTTTGCTTTTTGGAGCGCAGAAGCGTATGCTGGCAGAGCAAGGTCGCGCTGCGCGCCTTTCTCGGCTTGCAGAGTCCGGAATCCGGGGTCGTCGGAGGGAAAAATGCCTTCGCCCGCAGACCGGACGCCGCCGGGCGGAACCGAAAGATAATCATTGGTTGTCGCCGGAAAGAGAGCCGTTGTTTGAACGGCTTCTCTTGACATTATTTCTGTTTTGGCAGTAACGTAATTCTGCTTATGCCTCTGCAGCGTGAGCTTTGGTTTCGTGTAAAGACCAGGAGGAGGTCACCCTATGAAAAAGCTGCTGACGTTCGGCTCCGCCGCTCTGATAGTCGCCGCTTTGGCTCTGCCGGCCGGCGCCGCGCAGTTCGCACATATCCCTGCCGGGCCCATTAAGATGGATCTGACCGAGAAGCCCGTTTATTTCGATCACAATATCCATACTACCCAGGACTGCACGGCCTGCCATACCAGCATGCCCGCCCACTTCCCCCCGCTGACTGTCGATACGGAACAGCAGTGCGCCGTCTGCCATCACAAGGTTGCCGGCACGACTCCCAAGTTCAAGTGCGGCACCGCCGGTTGCCACAATCCTGAAGACAAGCAGGCGGAACGCAGCTACTTCAAGATCGTGCATGACCGCGAAATTTACGGCAAGGGCCATGTGGCCGACTCCTGCCTCGGCTGCCACACGCAGGTTGTGAAGACTCGTCCTGAAAAGAAGGAAGCGCTTACCGCCTGCGCCGGCTCCGCCTGCCATCCCAAGCAGAAGTAGTTTTCTTTCCCGGTTTTGCCCCGCCTTGCAGGGGCGGGGCAAGCCGTGGTCAGTCTTGTCTGGCCTTGTATTGCCCCCGGAAGGGGGCTTTTTTTGGCCTTGCGGAAGCCCCGCCTTTAGTTGTATATCTGTGACCCGCATTTTTCAGTTACCGCCAAGAGGGGAACATGGAAGAAGAAAAGCTTTCTCCTGAACAGTCTGAAGAGGTCATTGAACTTTTGGATATCGTGGGAGATTCCGCCCCGGAGAACAACGCGGAGCAGGAAAGCGAAGGTGTTTTCGCCGGCGACTCCGATAAGCGCGGAAGCGCTGAGGCCGGTTCGACAGACGCCGGAGAGGAAGCGGCAGGCGACGATGTCGTGCTTCTCGATGAGGACGACGTCGTTTCGGAAAAGAAAGACGCGGCGGAAGAAGAGCCGGAGAGCACGGAACAGACCGCGCAGCCGGAGATGACGGCGGACCTGCCGGAATCGGAAGATGAGGAGCGTCTGGCGCTTTCCGAAGCTGATGACGCAAAAGCGCAGGACAACGCCGAAGCGCAGGGCGGCCCCGTCGAGAGCCTTGCGGCTGCGGAAGAAGACTATCGGGCCGAGATTCAGCGCCTGGAAGAAAGAATTGCGGCGCTGGAAAAAGCCAATGCGGAGCTCGGCGAAAATCTGGAATCCCTGAGCCAGCAGATCGCTCATGTGGGCTCCATGTTTCTGGAAGACGCGTCGGTGCGGCTCAACATGGAAGAAATGGTCAGCCGCATGCTGGACGCCCGTCTGCCTTCCCAGCCGGAACAGGAAGAGGGCGGAGCGGAAGAAAGCGGCGTTGAGGCGCGCCTTGAGGCGCTTGAGAAGCGCGTGCAGGACTGGGAGGCGCAGAGCGAGCATCAGGCCGCCGTGGCCGCAGCCCGCGTCATACGAGAGGAAATAGCCGCCATGCGTGCGGAATCTTCGGGCTCGGCCCGGTAGAAAATATTTCGGCCGCCATGCGGTCGCGGGTCTTCGGACCCTCAGAATACTATGTCGGGTGCGGGTCTGCCCGCACTGAAAATCCATTTGGAGTTTTTCGTTTCATGAGTTCCTTTGTCACAGGCCAGATTATCGAGGCGCGCTGCTCGCGCTGCAAGGATATCACTGGCCACGTCGTCATGGCATGCCTCGACGGCATGCCGGTCAAGGTGGAATGCCGCGCCTGCGGCAGTGTGCATAAGTATGTCGCGCCGGAAGCCCAGGCTCGTCCGAAGGTGGAAAAGACCGTGCGCGTGAAGGCCGGACACAACCGGGCGGAAGCCGTGGACGCCACCGTGCGCGCGGAAAAGCGCGCCGCCGCGCCGCGCCCCAGCCGCGAACAGCAGCAGCTTGCCCGCCGCGCTGAAGAGAACGAAAACCGCTGGAACAGCCTGGTGGCCGGAAGAGCGGCTACGCCCGTGCCCTACAGCATGAACGGCACCTTTGCCGT
>NZ_DBMAHT010000033.1:0-7709 GCF_057866825.1 Mailhella sp. | reverse complement strand
CGTGAACACGCTGGTGGATCATCCCGTGTTCGGCACGGGGGCCGTGGTCGAGCTGCTTCCCCCTGACAAGATGGACGTCATGTTCAAGGAAGGCGTGAAGCGTCTGCGCTGCGTCTGCGAATGAAATTTGTGACCGGAAAATTCATTTTTTTGCTTGCATCTGGAAGCCAATCAGGCAACACTCTGAATACAGGACTTTCCATGGAGGCGCCATGTTTGTCTTTGCGAATCTTGTGACGACTGTTGCCGGGCTTCTGAGCCTGGTCATCAATCTTTATATTTTCGTCATTATCGTGGCGGCTTTTCTCTCATGGGTGAAGCCTGATCCGTATAATGCGATAGTCCGCACGCTGAGGGCGCTGACGGAGCCGGTATTCTACCGTATCCGCAAGACGTTCCCCTTCGTGATGATCAGCGGGATAGACCTTTCGCCGATTGTGGCTCTGGTCGCCCTGCAACTGCTGAACGGCGTGGTCGTGCAGTCCCTGCTTCAGCTCGGACAGCGTCTGGCCGGCGTATGAATTAAGAGGAGGCCGGTCTGCCGGCTTGTTCCTGCCACCCCAACACAATGGAGTCTGTGCCATGGAAGAACGTGATCTCAAGATTGTGGAACAGTACGGCGATACTGATCCTGAACTGAAGGCTCTCTGGGAAGAACATATGCTGTATGAAAAGCAGCTCGCCAAGTTTGAAGGCAAGAGCTATCTTACTCCCAGCGAAGAGCAGGAAGTGAAGACTCTCAAGAAGCAGAAGCTGGACGGCAAGACACGCCTGGACGCTGCTCTCGACAAATATAGGAAGTAACTCCGCGTTCCCTGTCGTGTCGTCGGCAGGGTCGTTTCATTTTGGGGCCGGGGAAAGGGCAACTTTTCCCCGGCGCGCGACGGTCGCGCGTGTTTGCGCGGCGACCGTTTTTTTGTGTTTCAGGCCAGGGTCATGGTTTGCCGTTCCATGCCGCGGCCGGATTTCCGGATATTCTCCTTACACAGGTACAAAAGAGAAAATGGCAAACGTACGATCCACCTATACGGACAGTGTTAATTTTTATGGGCAGGAAGACCCCCGTGAACTGGTCTCCCGCTTTGGTTCCCCCCTGTATGTTTACAACGAAAACATACTGCGCGAGCGCTGCCGCGATCTTCTCGGCCTTTCGTCGCTCCCCGGCTTTCGCGTGAACTATTCCGCCAAGGCCAACACCAATCCTGCGCTTCTTCGCATCATCCGTTCCGAGGGCTGCGTGGTGGACGCCATGAGCCCCGGTGAGCTGCACATCAACGCGCTTGCCGGATTCACGCCCGAGGAAATCACCTACGTGTGCAACAACGTGAGCGCCGAGGAACTCAAGAACGCCGCCGATCACGGCTGCGTGGTGAGCGTGGATTCCCTCGCTCAGCTGGAACTTTTCGGCGAAGTCTGCCCCGGCGGACGCGTGATGGTGCGCTTCAATCCCGGCATCGGCGCGGGCCACAGCGAAAAGGTGGTGACCGGCGGCAAGAAGACCAAGTTCGGCGTTGACCCCGACATGCTGCCCCAGGTGCAGGACATCGTGGCTCGTCACGAACTTCGCCTCGTGGGCGTGAATCAGCACATCGGCTCCCTGTTCATGGAGGCCGGTCCCTACATCGACGCCATGAAGATTCTGCTTGCCATGGCGGAAAAGCTGCTCAAGCTCGGCTACCCTCTGGAAATCATCGACTTCGGCGGCGGCTTCGGCATGCCCTACCACAAGTACGAAGGGCAGAGCCGCATGGACATGAAGGCGCTTTCCGAAGCCATTCACGGCTGCCTCTCGGAATGGGCCGAGTCCACGGGCTATCAGGGCCGCTTCTTCATCGAACCCGGCCGCTATGTGGTGGCCGAATGCGGCGTGGTGCTCGGCACCGTTCACGCCACCAAGAACAACGGTCCGCATCTTTTTGCCGGCACCGACATCGGCTTCACCGTGCTTGCGCGCCCCATGCTGTACGACGCCTTCCACGATGTGGAAATCTATCGTGAAAACGGCGCGCCCGACACGGAAAACGTGGAGCAGACCATTGTGGGCAACATCTGCGAATCCGGCGACATTCTCGCCAAGGATCGTCAGCTGCCGCTCATCAAGCAGGGCGACGTCATCGCCATGCTCGACGCCGGCGCCTACGGCTGGGTCATGGCTTCCACCTATAATCAGCGCATGCGTCCGGCGGAAGTGCTCATCGGCGCGGACGGCAAGGCCCGTCTCATCCGCCGCCGGGAAACGCTGGAGGATCTGACCTCTACGCTGGTGCTGGACTAAACTGTTCTGTGTCCGGCAGTTCTCTGCCGGACTGTCGGCCGGGAACGAATGTTTCTCCTCAAAGGGAGAAGTCGTTCCCGGCTTTTTTGTCCGCACGGACTCGGGAAAGGGCTGCGCCTTTTCGCAGCGGCGCAACGATCGTCGGGCGCTGCGACGGCGATCCGACAGGCGTCCGGGACGGATGCCGGTTTGCGCGAAGGCCGCGTGGAGGCTCGCGGGTCGTCGCTGTTCATGAACGTGGTTCATCATGAATCATGAGCCTGGAGCAGCGTCCCTCATGCAAGCAGCTCCGCATCACGGCGTGAGAATGCGCAGAGGCAGGCGTCGGGCCTTGGGCGGCGTGGAGCTTCCTCTGCCGGGGCGGGCCGGGGCTCTGAAGTCGGCACGGATCCAGACTTCGGAGCCTGCGCGAGGCCGCGCATGTTGAAGGTGGAGTACGCCCGGAAGCCTCTTCTTCGAGCGCGCCGCGGGGAAAAAGGGGGCTGCGTAGTCTTCGGCTGCTCGGCGCCTCCCGCATCGGTTGCCCCGGCATGCATGGCTCCGCAGAACGTGAAAAGTGCAGGCCTGTCTTTCTTCAACACCTCTGCCGCAGCGGGCCATTGCCCTCTTGCCAGCAAAAAAAATTCAGTTATCTTCTGTCCATGTCCGCATTGTTCCGTTTTTGTTCCGCCGTCCGATCCGGCGAGTGGTTGCGCGATGTGCCGTTCCGCACCATCTGGGGACTTGTCTGGCCTCAGATGATGATGCTTCTTTGCAGCATCATCGTGAACCTTACCGACATCTGGGCCGCCGGCCGCATTTCTTCCGACGTGCAGGCCGCCGTGGGACTGGCCTTTCAGATTCAGGTTTTTCTCATGGTGTTCGGCTGGGCGCTCGGCGCGGGAGGCATGGCCGCGGTCAGTCAGTCCATGGGCGCGGGGCACTGGCGGCGGGCGCAGAATTATGTGGGGCTGGTGCTGTGCAGCTGCGTGGCGGTCGCCGTGCTGCTCGCTCTTCTTACCGGCGCGTTTCGCGGCCCGGTACTCGCGCTGCTGCAGACGCCCGACTCCCTCAGGCCCGCGACGGAGTACATGGTGGGCGTCATGCTGGCCGGGCTTCCCTCCTTCTACGTCATGCAGGTGGGCGGAACGCTGTTTCGCGCGGCAAGGCAGGTCATTGCGCCGCTTATCGTGGCGGTGGCCACCTGCCTGCTCAACGTGTTCGGCGATCTGTGCTTCGGCCTCGGATGGCTGGGCTTTCCGGCCTTCGGCATGGCGGGCATAGCGTGGGCCACCTTCAGCGCCAACACGCTGGCGGCCGTGCTCACCCTGATTTTTCTGAAAAAGGGCGGACTCATCGTGCATCATGTGCTGCCGCCCCTGCGCTGGCTCAGACTCGGCGCGCCGTATCTTTTTCGGGTGGCCGTTCCGGCCTGCGGCAACAGTCTGCTCTGGCACATGGGCTATCTTGTCATGTACGGCATCACGGCTTCGCTGCCCGACGGCGTGGAGGCTCTCGCCGGCCTCACCGCCGGCAACCGCATTGAATCGCTGCTGTACATGCCCGCCAACGCCTTCATGGTTACGGCGTCCATTCTCGTGGGCAATGCCCTCGGCGCCGGCGACAGGCAGGGGGCAAAGCACATCGGCATCGTGCTGTTTTTGATTTCCGGCATTTCCATGAGCTCCGTGGCGGCCTGCATGTGGCCCTTCATTCCCGATCTTGCGGCGTTTTTTTCGTCCGAGGCCGCCGTGCGCACGCAGATCATCAACTATCTGTTCTTCAACGTGCTGGTGGTTCCCTTCACGGTGTCGGGCATGGTGCTCCACGGCGTCATGAACGGCGCGGGGGCCACGGTGTATCCGCTGGTGGTCAATACGGCCAGCATCTGGCTCATCCGTCTGCCTTTCGGATGGGGCCTGTCCCACATCGTGTTTCATGACGCCTGCGGGGTGTACATGGCCATGTTTTTGTCCATGTCCATCCAGACCTCGGTCATGGTGTGGGTGTTTTTCTGCAAGGACTGGGCGCGTTTTTCCATGAACGCGCATTTTTCCCAATCCAAACATAAGGAGAAGGCATGAACCTTCCTTCCGGTTTTGTTCCGGTAACGCTTGATCTGTACGACGACTATCGTCGTTATTTTGACCTGACGCCGCAGCCTACGGCCGATCTGACCTTTACCAATCTCTGGGGCTGGGCGGAATATTTCGGACTGGGACTTTCCTTCCGCGACGGGCTCTGCTGGATCTGCCAGACCAGGCCCGATTTCCGCTACTGGGCCCCGGTGGGTGACTGGCAGGCCGCCGACTGGGACGCGCAGCCGGAAATTCGCGCCGGCGTGGAACTTTTCCGCGTGCCGGAGCAGCTTGTCGGCGTGCTGAGCGACAGGTTCGGAGCCCGGACGAGAGCCGTGGAGGATCGCGGTCAGTGGGAATACCTCTACAATCGCGACGAACTGGCAGAACTGCCCGGGGCGAAGTTCCACAAGAAGAAGACGCACGTCAACGGCTATCGCCGCCGCTACGGCGAGGACTATCGCGCGCTCGGCGACGCTTCCAATCCCGACGGCATCGAACACGTGCTGCGTCTGCAGGAAGAGTGGTGCAAGTGGCGCGACTGTGAAAACAGTCCTTCGCTTCAGGCCGAGAACGACGCCATTTTCCGCGTGGTGGGCAACTGGAACCGTCTGCCGGGCCTTGTCGGCGGCGCGCTCTACGTGGAAGACAAGATAGGCGCGTTTGCCGTGGGCGAGAAGGTGGGCGACATGATGGTCGTTCACTTTGAAAAGGTGCAGGCGGAGCTCAAGGGCGTCTATCAGGCCATCAATCAGGCCTTCGCGAGCCGGTCCGCACAGGGCGTTTCCCTCATAAACCGGGAGCAGGATATGGACGAACCCGGTCTGCGTCAGGCGAAGGAAACCTATAACCCCGTGGGCTTTTTGAAGAAAAGTCGGCTTGTCATAGCTGCGGATGCGGAGTAGTATCAACTGCGCCAACGGAAGCGGCGATGATTGCTGTTTTTTGGCTTCCTTTTACATAACCTTCTGATCTTTTCGGATGAGCATTATGAAAGTCGTTACGAGATTTGCTCCCAGCCCCACCGGTCATCTGCATATCGGCGGCGGCCGGACCGCCATTTTCTGCTGGCTGCTTGCCCGCCATTACGGCGGCGAGTTCCGCCTGCGCATTGAGGATACCGACGCAACGCGTTCCAAACAGGAATATACCGATTCCATTCTTGCCTCCATGAAGTGGCTCGGCCTGGACTGGGACGGTGATCTCACCTATCAGAGCAAGCGTCTTGACATTTACAACGCCTACATCGACAAGCTGCTCGAAACCGGTCACGCCTACTGGTGCGACTGCACGCCCGAAGAAGTGGAAGCCATGCGCGAAGTGGCCCGCGCCAGAGGCGAAAAGCCCCGCTACAACGGCAAGTGCCGCGACCGCGGCCTGACCGCCGGACCCGGCCGGGTGGTGCGCCTGCGCGTGCCGGACGAAGGCCGCATCGTGTTCAACGACATGGTGAAGGGCACCATTTCCGTGGACGTTTCCGAGCTCGACGACATGGTGCTGCGCCGCACCGACGGCATGCCCACCTACAACCTCGCCGTGGTGGTGGACGACCACGACATGGGCGTGACGCACGTGCTGCGCGGCGACGACCACGTTTCCAACACGCCCAAGCAGATTCTTCTGTACAACGCGCTCGGCTTCGAGGTTCCCACCTTCGGCCACGTGCCCATGATCTGCGGCCCCGACCATCAGAAGCTGTCCAAGCGTCACGGCGCCCGCGCGGTCATCGAATACGAGCAGGACGGTCTGCTGCCTCAGGCGCTGGTGAATTATCTGGTGCGCCTCGGCTGGTCGCACGGCGATCAGGAAATCTTCTCCCTCAAGGAACTCGTGGAACTGTTCGACGGCAACAACCTGAACAGCTCTCCCGCGGCCTTTGATCCGGAAAAGCTGAAGTGGCTCAACGCGCACTACATGCGCAACACGCCGCTTCCCCAGCTGGCCGCCATGGTGCGCCCGTTCCTTGAAAAGCTGGGCTACGACGAGCCCGTGGAGAAGATTGAGGCGCTTCTGCCCATGTACATCGAGCGCGCCTCCGATCTCGCGGCCCTGGCTCAGGCCCTGACCATCTACTTCAAGCCCGCCGAAGAGCTGGTGATTGAAGACAAGGCCATGAAGGCCCTGAACGAAGACGGCAAGCATCAGCTCACCGTGCTGCACGACATGATTGCCGCCATGCCCGAATTCAACGGCGAGGCGCTGGACAAGCTGCTTCATGAATACGTGGAAAAGGGCGGTCTCAAGTTCAAGCAGGTGGGCCCGCCCCTGCGCTCCGCGCTCACCGGCCTGGCCGGCGGCCCGTCCGTGCATGACGTCATGGCGGCCCTCGGCAGGGAAGAAAGCCTGAAGCGCATCGAACGCGCGGCAAAGTAATCCGTACGGATGGAAGTGCTTCGGCATTTCCATCCGTTTTTTGCCTTTCTCGGCGCGTGGCGGGTATTTTGGGAAAAGAGGCAGGGCAGCCGAAAAGGCCTCGCTTCTTCGAGCCCGCGCAGAAGCGCGGGACTTCCGGCGTCTTCAATGGCCCGCCGGAGAAAAGCCGGAGAGGCTTCCCCTGCTCTGGTCGGATTCTCCGTTCCGGGGAGAAAGTCCATGCTCTGGGGCGAGAGCTCAGGTTTTGAGCCGGTGCCCGGCCTTTTCCGGGAAAATATCGCCGTGCAGGACAGCCGCCGCTTCTGCGGCGCAGGCCCCGGAGGCTCCGGCAGGCAAAAAGCGTTTGCGCCGGGCCCGGAAGCGAGTTTGCACCGCCCGGAAGAAAAAAAGATTCATTTTCGTTCATCCCGCTCCGTCCGCGCTCTGGACGGGACCGGATGAAGATTTATTTAATACAGGTACGGCTTTTGCTCCGCAAGTCGGAGCGCGTCGCCGACAGCGCCCGGGCGCAGAGTTCGGGAGCGTCAACCACAGTCCGCAACACGGGAGAAACCCATGCAGTTGTATAATTCCATGACTCGCCGCAAGGAGAACTTCGAGCCCCGCCAGGCCGGCAGGGTGGGCATGTATGCCTGCGGCATTACGGCCTATGATCTCAGCCATATCGGCCATGCCCGTTCCGCGGTGGTGTTCGATGTGCTGAATCGCTATCTGCGCTATCTCGGCTACGACGTGACCTTCGTGCGCAACTTTACCGACGTGGACGACAAAATCATTGCCCGCGCCAACCGCGAAGGCAAGACCAGCGCGGAAATCGCCGAAACCTACATTGCCGCCTTCCATGAGGACATGGATCGCCTCAACGTGCGCCGCGCCGACATTGAACCGCGCGCCACCGAATACATCGGCGAGATGCAGAATCTGATTCAGAAGCTCATCGATGGCGGACACGCCTATGCCGTGCCCTCGGGCGACGTGTATTTCCGCGTGCGCTCCTTCCCCGG